>NZ_JACSJN010000020.1:0-373 GCF_018617135.1 Exiguobacterium sp. s163 | reverse complement strand
AACAAGGTAGCCGTATCGGAAGGTGCGGCTGGATCACCTCCTTTCTAAGGAAAATGCCCATGTGGCATTGCCCATCGTTCAGTTTTGAGAGACCAAAACCTCTCTAAGAGGGCCTATAGCTCAGCCGGTTAGAGCGCACGCCTGATAAGCGTGAGGTCGGTGGTTCGAGTCCACTTAGGCCCACCATTTTTATGAAAAATTCCAATACGGGGCCTTAGCTCAGCTGGGAGAGCGCCTGCCTTGCACGCAGGAGGTCAGCGGTTCGATCCCGCTAGGCTCCACTTTTGTTCCTTGAAAACTGAAGATTCATCAAGACATCAAAAACCAATTTCACATATGGTCCATAATGGACCGTGTGTCTTAGACGCTAGAT
>NZ_JACSJN010000019.1:0-448 GCF_018617135.1 Exiguobacterium sp. s163 | reverse complement strand
TGAATCGTTTCATCTCCCGCTTCTCCACATATTTTACCTCTACCAAATCTCCGCTGAAGATCGCGTCGTTCAGCACATTCTCATAGACCGATAGGACCTGTTCATCGATATCTGGCATCTCATTTTTTGAATCTCTTTATAGTATTTCGTCAGTAGCGCCTTGTGCTCGGGCATGAGGAATGGGATCCATTTCAATTCGCCCCGATCGCGATACATCGTCATAATAATTACCCCTCTCAATAAAACGAACGTTTGTTCTTATCTTATACCCGATTTGTCCCGTTTGAACAGCCTTTTTCGTGATTGGTAATCCGTGCGTCCTGTTTCCGTACTCTAGCTCGCTGGTCGTCGGTGCAAGGGACGTCAAAAAAATGACGCGCCCTCCGGCCCGTCTTCCTTCGCTTTAGGCTCAAAGCGAGGCTTTTCGCTCGTTGGCTACGGAAGCCTG
>NZ_JACSJN010000018.1:0-767 GCF_018617135.1 Exiguobacterium sp. s163 | reverse complement strand
CGTTCCCATGCCGAACACGGAAGTTAAGCGTCTCAGCGCCGAAAGTAGTTGGGGGATCTCCCCCTGTGAGGATAGGACGTTGCCAGGCTACATATTGGAGGATTAGCTCAGCTGGGAGAGCACCTGCCTTACAAGCAGGGGGTCGGCGGTTCGATCCCGTCATCCTCCACCATTTACACCTGCCGGTGTAGCTCAGTTGGTAGAGCATCTGACTTGTAATCAGAGGGTCGAGGGTTCGAATCCTTTCGCCGGCACCATTTGATCTTTTTAAAAAGTCTACCGCTAGAAATTATACCTTGCCGGGGTGGCGGAATTGGTAGACGCACAGGACTTAAAATCCTGCGAGGGTTTCCTCGTGCCGGTTCAAGTCCGGCCCTCGGTACCATTAATATTTTCCCATGATGATTATTCGTCTCGCACCCTTAGCTCAGCTGGATAGAGCGTTAGACTACGAATCTAAAGGCCGGGAGTTCGAATCTCTCAGGGTGCACCATTTTTAGACGGGAAGTAGCTCAGCTTGGTAGAGCACTTGGTTTGGGACCAAGGGGTCGCAGGTTCGAATCCTGTCTTCCCGACCATCATCACTTATATTGGGGCCTTAGCTCAGCTGGGAGAGCGCCTGCCTTGCACGCAGGAGGTCAGCGGTTCGATCCCGCTAGGCTCCACCATTTTTTTTTACAGACGAACTTTGAAAACTGAACGATGAGGCAAAAAAAGTTTTACCATTTTTGAATGAAGCGCAAGCTTCGTCAATTTAAGAGCTATAT
>NZ_JACSJN010000017.1:0-895 GCF_018617135.1 Exiguobacterium sp. s163 | reverse complement strand
TCTGGAGCTCGGGATGTCCATCCGGTCCATCGCGAGACGGCTCGGGCGACAGCCCTCGACCGTCTCGCGGGAGATCAGACGGAACCCCGGCTACGAGTCGGGACGTGCACAGAGACGCTACGAAAAGGCGAAGACCCATTGCGGCGCCAAGACGAAGCTCGATGACACGATGCGCCGGACAATCACCGAGAAACTGTGGGCGACCTGGTCGCCGGAACAGATCGTCGGCCGCCTCTTCGCAGGAAAAATCGCCTTCTCCACCATCTACCGTTGGATCTATGCGGGACAGATAGACGTGCCCGCGACCGTGCTCCGCCAGAAGGGCAAGCGTCAAAAGCCGGTCGAGACACGGGGGCGATTCAACGTCGGATTGTCCATCGCCAAGCGCCCGAGAGAGGTGCGTGCACGCAAGACATTCGGGCACTGGGAGCTCGACACCGTGGTCTCTGGACGTGGGAAGTCAAAGGCATGCGTCGCGACGTTCGTCGAGCGGAAGAGCCGGTTCTACATCGCCCTTCCGATGACGGACCGTAGCGCCTCCTCGATGGAGATGGCAATCCAGGCAGTGCACGGCGCCTTCCCCGTGGCCGCGTTCAGGACGGCGACGACGGACCGAGGCAAAGAGTTCAGCTGTCACGAGCGTATCCGGACGTCGCTCGGCGTGCCACTCTATTTCGCCGACCCGTATGCGTCCTGGCAACGTGGGAGCAACGAGAACGCCAACGGCCTCCTCCGCGAGTTCTTCCCGAAAGGAACGGACTTCGCGCAGGTCGGTGACGGCGAACTCGCGGACGCGCTCGCCAAGATCAACGGGCGGCCGAGGAAGTGCCTCGGCTGGCGAACAGCACACGAGGCATTCACCGAGGAAGTGTTGCGCTTAATTTGACAAACCGTC
>NZ_JACSJN010000016.1:0-898 GCF_018617135.1 Exiguobacterium sp. s163 | reverse complement strand
TGGTGCGGTCGAGAGGACTTGAACCTCCACGGTGTTAACCACCACTAGGCCCTCAACCTAGCGCGTCTACCGATTCCGCCACGACCGCATATTAAGATGGAGCGGAAGACGGGATTCGAACCCGCGACCCCGACCTTGGCAAGGTCGTATTCTACCACTGAACTACTTCCGCATAAGTATTTAGAGATGCGGGTGAAGGGACTCGAACCCCCACGTCAAAGACACTAGATCCTAAGTCTAGCGCGTCTACCAATTCCGCCACACCCGCATGTGAAATTACGTATTGAATAAAAAATAATGAGAAATGGTGAGCCATGCAGGGCTCGAACCTGCGACCCTCTGATTAAAAGTCAGATGCTCTACCAACTGAGCTAATGGCTCATTAAATTTTAATGGGGCGGCTGAAGGGAATTGAACCCTCGAATGCCGGAATCACAATCCGGTGCGTTAACCACTTCGCCACAACCGCCATGAAAAAATGGTGCCGGCGAAAGGATTCGAACCCTCGACCCTCTGATTACAAGTCAGATGCTCTACCAACTGAGCTACACCGGCGTGTTATATGGTGGCTTTGGACGGAATCGAACCGCCGACACAAGGATTTTCAGTCCTTTGCTCTACCAACTGAGCTACAAAGCCATACGTATTAAATTAAAAATGGCGGTCTCGACGGGATTCGAACCCGCGATCTTCTGCGTGACAGGCAGACATGTTAACCCCTACACCACGAGACCGTTTTAAGTCATATCGACTTTACCTATTTTAAAGGTCATTCTATGTAAAGTCAATAACTTTTTTAAAAAAATAAAGCCTGGCAACGTCCTATCCTCACAGGGGGAGATCCCCCAACTACTTTCGGCGCTGAGACGCTTAACTTCCGTGTTCGGCATGGGAACGG
>NZ_JACSJN010000015.1:1755-4645 GCF_018617135.1 Exiguobacterium sp. s163 | reverse complement strand
CCACGCTTCCACCCATGACCTATCTACCTCATCGTCTCTGAGGGGTCTTTCTTGATTGCTCAAAGGGAAATCTCATCTCGGAGGGGGCTTCATGCTTAGATGCTTTCAGCACTTATCCCGTCCGCACGTAGCTACCCAGCGGTGCTCCTGGCGGAACAACTGGTACACCAGCGGTGCGTCCATCCCGGTCCTCTCGTACTAAGGACAGCTCTCCTCAAATTTCCTGCGCCCACGACGGATAGGGACCGAACTGTCTCACGACGTTCTGAACCCAGCTCGCGTACCGCTTTAATGGGCGAACAGCCCAACCCTTGGGACCTACTCCAGCCCCAGGATGCGATGAGCCGACATCGAGGTGCCAAACCTCCCCGTCGATGTGGACTCTTGGGGGAGATCAGCCTGTTATCCCCAGGGTAGCTTTTATCCGTTGAGCGATGGCCCTTCCATGCGGAACCACCGGATCACTAAGCCCGACTTTCGTCCCTGCTCGACTTGTAGGTCTCGCAGTCAAGCTCCCTTCTGCCTTTGCACTCTTCGAATGATTTCCAACCATTCTGAGGGAACCTTTGGGCGCCTCCGTTACTGTTTAGGAGGCGACCGCCCCAGTCAAACTACCCGCCTGACACGGTCCTCCAGCCGGATCACGGCTGCGAGTTAGAGACTCTATACGCAAAGGGTGGTATCCCAAGGGTGTCTCCACCGAAGCTGGCGCTCCGGCTTCACAAACTCCCACCTATCCTGTACATCGCGTACAAAGCCTCAATATCAGGCTGTAGTAAAGCTCCATGGGGTCTTTCCGTCCTGTCGCGGGTAACCTGCATCTTCACAGGTACTATGATTTCACCGGGTCTCTCGTTGAGACAGTGCCCAAATCGTTACGCCTTTCGTGCGGGTCGGAACTTACCCGACAAGGAATTTCGCTACCTTAGGACCGTTATAGTTACGGCCGCCGTTTACTGGGGCTTCGGTTCAGTGCTTCTCTTGCGATGACACATCCCCTTAACCTTCCAGCACCGGGCAGGCGTCAGCCCCTATACTTCATCTTGCGATTTAGCAGAGACCTGTGTTTTTGCTAAACAGTCGTTTGGGCCTATTCACTGCGGCTTATGTCGCCATAAGCGTCCCTTCTCCCGAAGTTACGGGACCATTTTGCCGAGTTCCTTAACGAGAGTTATCCCGCGCGTCTTAGAATTCTCATCTCGCCTACCTGTGTCGGTTTGCGGTACTGGCGCCGACCTCCTCACTAGAGGCTTTTCTTGGCAGCGTGAAATCCGGTGCTTCGCCCTACGGGCTCCACGTCACAGCTCAACCTTGTATGCCGGGCGGATTTGCCAACCCGACGGCCTCGCTGCTTGTCCGTGCACTTCCAGTCGCACGGTCACCTTATCCTTCTGCGTCCCCCCATCGTTCAAACGGTGGTACGGCGGTACAGGAATATCGACCTGTTGTCCATCGCCTACGCCTTTCGGCCTCGGCTTAGGTCCAGACTAACCCTGAGCGGACGAGCCTTCCTCAGGAAACCTTAGGCTTTCGACGGAGGGGATTCTCACCCCTCTTTTCGCTACTCACACCGGCATTCTCACTTCCAAGCGCTCCACGGCTCCTCACGATACCGCTTCACTGCTGCTTGGAACGCTCTCCTACCATCCCTTACGGGATCCATAGCTTCGGTGGTATGTTTAGCCCCGTTACATTTTCGGCGCGGCGCCACTCGACTAGTGAGCTATTACGCACTCTTTGAATGGTGGCTGCTTCTAAGCCAACATCCTAGTTGTCTGTGCAGCGCCACATCCTTTTCCACTTAACATACACTTGGGGACCTTAGCTGATGGTCTGGGCTGTTTCCCTCTCGACTACGGATCTTATCACTCGCAGTCTGACTCCCGAGTACAAGTTGCTGGCATTCGGAGTTTGACTGAATTCGGTAACCCTGTGGGGGCCCCTAGTCCAATCAGTGCTCTACCTCCAGAACTCTTCACCTCGAGGCTAGCCCTAAAGCTATTTCGGAGAGAACCAGCTATCTCCAGGTTCGATTGGCATTTCACCGCTACCCACACCTCATCCCCGCACTTTTCAACGTGCGTGGGTTCGGACCTCCAGTCAGTGTTACCTGACCTTCATCCTGGACATGGGTAGATCACCTGGTTTCGGGTCTACGACGACGGACTGATGCGCCCTGTTCAGACTCGCTTTCGCTGCGGCTCCGCCTCATCGGCTTAACCTCGCCCGCCATCGTAACTCGCCGGTTCATTCTACAAAAGGCACGCCATCACCCGTGAACGGGCTCTGACTACTTGTAGGCATACGGTTTCAGGATCTCTTTCACTCCCCTTCCGGGGTGCTTTTCACCTTTCCCTCACGGTACTGGTTCACTATCGGTCACTAGGAAGTATTTAGCCTTGGGAGATGGTCCTCCCGGATTCCGACGGGGTTTCACGTGTCCCGCCGTACTCAGGATCCACTCTGGAGGGGATGGGGTTTCGGCTACAGGGCCGTCACCTTCTCTGGCCGACCTTTCCAGGTCGTTCACCTACCCTATCCCTTTGTAACTCCGTGTAGAGTGTCCTACAACCCCAGGAAGCATGCTTCCTGGTTTGGGCTGTTCCCGTTTCGCTCGCCGCTACTCAGGGAATCGAATTTTCTTTCTCTTCCTCCGGGTACTTAGATGTTTCAGTTCCCCGGGTATGCCTCACGCCACGCTATGTATTCACGTGGGTGTCCCGCCGGTCTCCCGGCGGTGGGTTCCCCCATTCGGAGATCTCTGGATCGATGTGTACTTACCACTCCCCAGAGCATTTCGCTGTTCGTCGCGTCCTTCATCGGCTCCTAGTGCCAAGGCATCCACCGTACGCCCTTTCTACCTTGATCTAGCGTCTAAGACACACGGTCC
>NZ_JACSJN010000014.1:0-5653 GCF_018617135.1 Exiguobacterium sp. s163 | reverse complement strand
ACGAAGCTTGCGCTTCATTCAAAAATGGTAAAACTTATTTTTGCCTCATCGTTCAGTTTTCAAAGTTCGTCTGCCGCTCTTGGCGACTTAAATATCTTACCAAGTGGAGAAGAAAAGGTCAACCACTTTTTAAAAATATTTTTCGTTTACTCTGTCGCTTATCTCGGCGACGTCTATTAATATATCAGTAAAATAATAACCACGCAACCCTTTTTGTTAAAAAGATTAAAGAAATATATAAAAACTTCATTCGTTCAACCGAAACGATTTTTTCTTTCATTATATAGGACTAAAAATAAAGAAGGCGCGCCATTGGCGTCGCCTTAAGAACGAAGAGACGATAACGAAACATTTCGCTTCTTTGCTTCTTTCAAATAGAAGAAGTAGAGAGCTTCCGCTTGCTTCACTTGAGCAGCTAGCTCTCCCGTGTCCTCTATGCTGACTTCAAGCATCCGACGTTTCGATTCAAACTTAGCCTTAGCTTCTAGCAGCTCAGTCAGTAGTCGTTGATCATAATCATCTCTTAACGACTTACGAAACCATTTCATAGCTCTCTTCTACCTTCCATCGCCCGAGATAGTGTCACTTCATCCGCATACTCCAAGTCTCCACCGACTGGTAGACCATGGGCGAGACGCGTCACGCGAATGCCTGTCGGTTTGAGTAGTCTCGATAAATACATCGAAGTCGCTTCCCCTTCAATGTTCGGGTTGGTCGCTAAAATCACTTCTTGAATCGACTCGTTCTCTTGTAAACGTGTCAGCAAACTTGAAACATTAATATCCTCTGGACCAATCCCTTCCATTGGACTAATGGCTCCATGAAGAACATGATACTTCCCTCTGTACTCCCGCATCTTCTCCATAGCAATCACGTCTCTTGAGTCTTGAACCACACAAACTACCGTTTCATCCCGATGTGAGTCTTTGCAGATTGCACACGGGTCAATATCCGTGATGTGACCACATACGGTACAATACTTTATGTCACGTTTCGCACTCACAAGAGATTTCGCGAACGTCAACACATCATCTTCTTCCATATCTAATACATGGAATGCTAAACGTACCGCAGTTTTCGGTCCAATCCCAGGTAACTTCGTAAAACTCTCAATCAATCGTCCAATGGCTTCAGGGTATTGCAACTCGCATCGATCCTTTCTTCACTTAAAAGCCTGGGAGGTTCATCCCTTGTGTGAAACGTCCCATCTTATCATTCACAAGCTGATCCGCTTGTTTCATTGCATCATTGATTGCTGCTAAGACGAGATCTTGTAACATATCCACATCGTCCGGATCGACAACGTCTTCCGCAATAATGACATCTAAGACTTCTTTATGACCGCTGACGACAACTTTCACCATGCCGCCTCCCGCAGTTCCTTCAACCGATAATTCTTTTAATTCCTCTTGAGCTTTCGCCATATCTTTTTGCATCTTTTGCATCTGTTTCATCATGTTGTTCATGTTTCCCATTCCACGCATTCAGAGCGCCTCCCTTATGTTTCCTCGATTTCAACGACATCACCAAAACGTTCCATCGCCTGTGCGACTAGCGGATCCTCGGTTTCCGGCTCTTCGACTTGTTCCGTTCGTTCTGCCTGTTTTTGAAGGATGAACTCATTTTTTAGTTCATTCCAATCCGTCTCAAGCACCGCCATGATTTCGCGACGAATCCCCGTCACTTCGAATAACGCCTGTTCAATCACATCGCGCGTACGACCATTCGAACTCACTTGCTCATAGTGCCATGTCATTCCATCTTTAAATTGTACCAGTAAGGTGTCACTTGCACAAAGGACAGCTTCACTTTCATAGAAGAGAGCGAAAATCGGACCGTCTTGTATCCGAATATTCGTCATGATATCTCCCCAGCTGTCGCGAATCGCATTCAAATGCTGCCGTTCGGCCCGCTGTAAGAGTTGGCGAATCCGTTCTTTCGGCACCCGGATTTGTGTCCGTTTCGGAGCAGACTTCGGCTTTTCTGCTTCTCCACCTGTCACGACAACACCATTCTTCTTCACTTCATTTAATTCACGGCTCAGTTCACGCACTTGATCTTGTAGTTGTGTCATTTGCTCACTGATCGTCCGACCTTGTTCCGCGATCCGGATGAATGTTAACTCCACCAACACTTTCGGATGGTTAGATAACCTCATCTGCTGTTGGCAATCATTGAGCTCTTCAATCACTTGGAACAATTCATCCGTCGAAGTCGCTTCGACGAACTGACGAAACTCGTCAGTCGGACGAGCACGTTCCAATAAGTCAGCTGCTTGTGGAGATGCTTTCAAGAGTAACGCATCCCGATGAACGAACACTAAATCTTCGATGAAACGTTTCAAGTCCTTCCCTTCACGTAACATCAATTCAAGCGTACTCAAAATGGCATTTAACTCTTTTCGCTGGAGACCATACGCCATGTCGAGCAACGTTTCATCCGTCACGGCACCCGTGACTTCTAACACCGCTTCTTCCGTCAACCGCCCATCACTGAATGCGAGCGCCTGATCAAGTAAGCTAAGGGCATCTCGCATCCCGCCATCGGCAGCACGTGCGATGAGTTTCAACGCTTCCGGGTCATAGTCATGGTCTTGGTCGTTTAAAATATAGGCCATCCGCGTTTGCAATTGACTCACTTCATGCCGTTTGACATCAAATCGCTGACAGCGGGAAATGATCGTGGCCGGAATTTTATGTGGTTCTGTCGTGGCCAAGATGAATATCGCATGTGCCGGTGGTTCCTCAAGCGTCTTTAACAACGCGTTGAATGCACCGGTCGATAACATATGCACTTCATCAATGATGTATACTTTGTAACGCCCTTGGGACGGCGGATATTTGACTTTGTCTCGAATCTCCCGAATTTCGTCAACCCCGTTGTTCGATGCGGCATCAATTTCAAACACGTCGGGACTCGTCCCTTCCGTGATGGCGATACACGTCGGACAGGTGTTACATGGTTCACGTGTCGGCGCGCTTTCACAGTTGATTGCCTTGGCAATGATTTTCGCCAAACTCGTCTTCCCCGTTCCACGCGGGCCAGAAAACAGGTACGCATGTGACATCCGCTCCTCTAACAGAGCGTTTTGAATCGTACGTGTGATATGGACTTGACCGACGACCTCTTGAAACGATTGAGGTCGATATACACGATATAACGCTTGATACGCCATGAGTTCGCCTCCTTCCCTACTGTTCTTCTCTATCTCATCATACAAAAAAATCTACAGCCCGGGGGCCATAGATTGAAGTTATAAAATAAATCTGCCGCGCACCGATTTCTGAAAGCACGTCAACATGCGTTACTCATGCAGTTTGCTCAGCCCAAGCACCCCTGCGGCACACGGTACGTCACCACTTAAGGCTGCTTCCTTCCGGACCTGACCTGGTTCATGGGTGACCGTTGCGCAGGACTCAGACGTCAACGCCACTTACATAAGGCAGACCACACCAGCGCACTCCCTCGAATCGGGATTCAGTCTCGCTACAGCGGATTGCGAGTGACAGGGCACCGCTACCTCCCCACCTAGCACGGCAAATGGGTAAATGAAATTAGGCACTATCTCGAGTGCTATTACATTATACTGTTTAATCGATTGGGTTGCAACCTCTCTGATTGAGTCGTTCTTGTTTCTTCCTTTCTCGAAGCGCTCGGAAGAAATCTGTTAGGAGCTGTCCACATTCTTCTGCTAAAACATTTTCTGTCACTTCGGCTTGGTGATTGAACCGCTCATCCTGCACCAAGTTCATCAACGTCCCACAACATCCACCTTTCGGGTCGTGGGCACCGAAAATGACACGTTTCACGCGAGACAACACGATTGCGCCCGCACACATCGGGCACGGTTCAAGGGTAACGTATAGTTCGCAGTCTTCTAATCGCCAATTCTCTAGTGTCTCATTGGCCGTTTCAATCGCAATCATCTCGGCATGTGCTGCCGCCAATCGATCCGTCTCACGACGATTGTGCCCGGTTGCGATCACCTGGTCTCCCTTCACGATCACACAACCAATCGGCACCTCGCCGATGGCTTCTGCTTTCTTTGCTTCTTCGATGGCCAATTGCATAAATCGTTCATCACGTTCCATCGATTCACCTCATTTCTTATTTAAAACTATGAAAAAAAATGAAAATCAAATCCCTCGCCATATCGCTCGTATTGTGTGCTAGAATGGAACTTGCACTTTGGATAATGGAGGATGACATCATATGTTTATAACGGTAGAAGGACCGATTGGTGTCGGGAAAACATCACTGGCCCATATCATCAGTCAGCATTTCTCGATGCAGATGCTGAATGAAATTGTAGAAGAGAACCCATTTCTCGGCAAGTTTTATGAAGATATCGAAGAATGGAGTTTCCAAACGGAAATGTTCTTCTTGTGCAATCGATTCAAGCAGTTGGATGATATTCACAAACACCACTTGAGTCAGCAACAATCCGTCGTTTCGGACTATCATATTTTCAAAAACTTGATTTTTGCTCACCGTTCGCTGAAACCGGCACACTTGAACAAGTACGAGCAGATTTATAAGATTTTGACACATGATATGCCGAAACCTGATGTCGTCATTTACTTACATGCCAGCATTGAGACATTAATGAAACGAGTCGCCTTGCGTGGACGTGAAGTGGAAGAGAATATGTCTCGTGATTACCTCGAACAACTTGCTCACGACTATGAGACGTTTGTTGAATCATATCGCGCGGCCCATCCAGAAGTGAAGATTCTCTCGTTCAGTGGGGATGAACTCGACTTTGTACACAATCCGGACGACTTGACTCATGTCCTAAAAACGATTGAGCGTGAATTAGAATTAACTAAAGGAGCCCAAATAAAATGAAGCTGATTGATAAATATAACATCCCGAACGATACGATCATTACAATCGGTGGAATGGTTGGGATCGGGAAATCAACGATCACCAATTCGTTAGCCGATGCATTGAATTTCCGAACGTCTCTCGAAAAAGTAGATACCAACCCTTACCTCGATAAATTCTATCATGATTTCGAACGTTGGAGCTTCCATCTTCAAATTTACTTCTTGGCAGAACGTTTTAAAGAACAGAAGAAAATCTTCCAATACGGTGGCGGCTTCATCCAAGATCGTTCAATCTATGAAGATACAGGCATCTTCGCCAAGATGCACTATGAAAAAGGGACGATGTCACCAACAGACTACGAAACGTATTCTAGTTTGTTCGAGGCAATGGTGTTGACACCGTTCTTCCCGCACCCGGATCTATTAATCTATCTCGAAGGTTCGTTCGAACAAGTACTCGAACGCATTCAGATGCGCGGTCGCGAGATGGAGCAGCAAACACCAATCGCTTATTGGGAAGAAATGTACGCCCGCTACACAGAATGGATCAACAACTTCAACCTGTGTCCGGTATTGCGTCTCTCGATTGAAGAGTACGACCTCATCAACGACCCTGATTCAGTTGAACTCATTCTTGAGAAAATCGAAAAGCAACTCACGATTGCGCGCGAAGCAAAAGTGAGATAATCAATAGAAGGATTGCGCCAACGACAGCGTGATCCTTCTTTTTTGTGCGACGGTTTGTCAAATTAAGCGCAACACTTCCTCGGTGAATGCCTCGTGTGCTGTTCGCCAGCCGAGGCACTTCCTCGGCCGCCCGTTGA
>NZ_JACSJN010000013.1:0-12549 GCF_018617135.1 Exiguobacterium sp. s163 | reverse complement strand
TTGTGGTGACTTCATTCTACACGAGGAAAGCGTCATGGGCTTTTTTGTGTTCACTTTGGGGTGTTGCACTTAATTTTATAATTCATCGTGCATAAAAAAATCCACAGCGCTTATGTCTGTGGATACAAAAAATGCATCTGCCTCTGCAGATGCCCGATTGAAAGCGGAGTTGGTGGGATTCGAACCCACGCGAGCCTTGCGACTCCTAACGGATTTCGAGTCCGTCCCCTTCAGCCGGACTTGGGTACAACTCCAGGCCTAAAAAAGTGTAAAAAAAAGAAAGTGGAGGAGGTGGTGGGATTCGAACCCACGCAGGCTGTTACACCCCTGACGGTTTTCAAGACCGTTCCCTTAAACCACTTGGGTACACCTCCAAAGCTCATATGCAATTCGTGAGCAACAGTGTCGCTCGACATGATTTATAGTACCAACTGAAGAGACAGATGTCAAACCCTTTTGTGAAAAAACATTAAAAAAATTGAGCAGCCTCAAAATCGAGGCTGCTCAAGCGTTTAGTTCGGCATTTCAATCTTTTCTTTTCCACCCATGTAAGGACGAAGAACTTCTGGAATCACGACCGATCCATCCGCTTGTTGATAATTTTCAAGAATCGCTGCGACCGTTCGTCCGACGGCCAAACCTGAACCGTTCAAAGTATGCACAAACTCAGGTTTCGCATTGGCGTCACGACGGAAACGAATTCCCGCACGACGCGCTTGGAAATCTTCAAAGTTTGAGCAAGACGAGATTTCACGATAGACCCCTTGTGCCGGCATCCATACTTCAATATCGTATTTTTTCGCGGCAGTGAATCCGAGATCTGCCGTACACATGCTGAGCACTTGATAAGGAAGGCCTAGACGTTTCAATACTTCTTCAGCATGACCTGTCAACAGTTCCAATTGCTCATAAGACTCTTCCGGTTTTACGAAGCGGACGAGCTCGACTTTATTGAATTGGTGCTGACGGATCAACCCACGCGTGTCACGTCCCGCTGACCCAGCTTCAGAACGGAAGTTTGCACTATATGCAGTATACGCGATTGGAAGTTGTGTTTCCGCAAGAATTTCTTCACGGTGCATGTTCGTGACCGGTACTTCAGCAGTCGGAACGAGGAAGTAGTTCGTATCCGCTACTTTAAATGCATCCTCTTCAAACTTAGGAAGCTGACCCGTTCCTGTCATTGAATCACGATTGACCATGTAAGGAGGTAACACTTCAGCGTACCCATGCTCATCTGAATGAAGGTCCATCATAAAGTTGATCAGGGCACGTTCTAGGCGAGCGCCTAATCCTTTATAGAAGACGAAGCGGCTACCCGTTACTTTTCCAGCGCGCTCGACATCGACGATTTGAAGGTCTTCCATCACGTCCCAATGTTGCTTGGGCTCGAAATCAAACTCGGGCTTTGTCCCGATTTCGCGAATCGTCACGTTGTCGTCTTCCGTTTCGCCGATTGGTGTTGATTCGTGCGGGATATTTGGGATGCTGAGTAAGATCAAGTTGAGTTCTGCCTCAACTTCGCGTAACTCTTCGTCCAACAGTTTGATTTCATCTCCGAGGCGACGTGTCTCTAAGATCGGGCCTTCGGCATCTTCTTTGTTCCGCTTCAATTCAGCGATTTGTTTTGTCGCTTCGTTGCGCTTCGCTTTCTTCACTTCCACTTCGTTGATCAAGTCACGACGTTTCTCCTCTAGTTGTGGGAAGCGGTCAAGTGCACTCAAGTCTTCCCCCCGGTGAGCTAACTTTTCTTTGATTCCTTCAAAATCCTGTCGCAAACGTTTAATGTCTAACATTGCTATTCCTCCTTTTTCATATAAAAAAGGTGGTTCGTCCCTTTCCCGTAGGAAAGGGACGAACCACCTTGGATCCGCGTTGCCACCCTCGTTGCCCAAATGTTTGAGCCACTCGATGCACGTAACGTGTGCGAACGTGACTTGTTTCCAAGTCAATGCTCCGAGGCCGATTCGGTCACGTCATCTCACTAGTTTGCACCAACCACTAGCTCTCTGTCAGTAGACGTACGTAACGTACTTATTCTCATCATCGCATCTGTCATTGAATTAATCTTACTTTACAACATCTCAACTTGTTCGACAAGACTGATTTTTCCAAGTGCGAGTCGGATTTGATCGAGGAAATCCAAAAAAGCTCGCGTTATTCTCGTCAAGAACGAGGCGGTATCGACCGACTCCGCTGTAACAAGTGCCATCTTAGGAGGAGCCTCTCCCTCTAAATAGCGTACGTTCTCCGAAGAATCGATGGTGACCATGCCTGCCTGTGTGTCAGCCTTAATCGGAGCCTCTAAATCAAGCAGATCATATTCGGGCTCCGGTACGGGTCTTCCTTTTTCGACTAATACTTCAAAGTCGTTCGTCGTTCGGACCGCGACTTGCTCTTCCTCGCCTTGAGAGACCGTTGCCATCTTGGAGATTGTCTCCCCCATCCGCAAGATTGGGGTCATCACGAAATCCGCATAAGCATAATCATGTAGCGCTTTCGTTGCTGCATAACGTCCCTCGTCCGATGTTGCACCGAGGACGACCGACAAAACGGTACGCCCATCCCGTGTGGATACGCCGATGAAACAATATCCCGCCTCATTCGTCGTGCCTGTCTTGAAGCCGAGCATTCCCGGATAAGCGAGGTCACGATTAGCGAGCATGCGATTCGTCGCATCAAATCGAACACCGTCGACGTCCACGTATGCCCGCTTCGTCACGTCGAGCACTTCCGGATACGTCGTCAAATACGCGATCGCGAGCTTCATCAAGTCCTTAGCAGACGTCAAGTTGTCTCCCGGTAGGCCAGCGGATTCAGAATCGAGTCCTGAGGCGTTCGCGAACGTCGTTTGCGTCATCCCTAATTCATCAGCCCGGCGATTCATCTCTTTGACGAATGCCTCTTCCGAACCGGATACGGCCTCCCCGAGCGTTACGGCCGCTTCATTCGCTGAACGAATCAACGCGGCATCGTATAATTCTTTGACGGTATATGGTTTATTTAACAGCGGGATTCGTGCCAACCCCGGCTTTCTCGTCAACGCCAAAGCAGCATCGCTCGGTGTGATTTCTTGTGTCCAACTGAGTTTCCCTGCCTGAATCGCCTCACGCGTCAAAAATGCAGTCATCAGCTTCGTGATTGAAGCCGGCTGAAGCATCGAATCTTCTTGTTTGGCAAATAGAACTTGTCCTGTCGTCACGTCTAC
The DNA here is from genome assembly GCF_018617135.1 of Exiguobacterium sp. s163. Lineage (GTDB taxonomy): Bacteria > Bacillota > Bacilli > Exiguobacteriales > Exiguobacteriaceae > Exiguobacterium > Exiguobacterium profundum. Next base: position 9,341 of record NZ_JACSJN010000013.1, on the reverse strand, counting down.
AAGCATCGCGCTTGCTGCATCCACTTTCGGAGCGGCCGCAGAGGCAGCCGATGGCAACATGGTCTGTATGACGAATACGACAGTGAGCAATATGATGAAATAACGGGCCTTCACATCGTTTCCCCTTTCTGTACGCTTCTTTGTTCAGTGTAACAAAAAATAAGTTTGAAGGACCCCCTTTTTGCGAGGTCCTTCAAACTTATACATGTTGACTCTGATTCGCTTTGACCATCTCGATAAAATAGCGATGTAACGAGAGGTCATCCGTCAATTCGGGGTGGAACGAGCAAGCAAGATACTGATTGTAACGGACCGCCACAATCGCTTCCTCGACTTCAGCGAGCACATCTACTTCTGGTTCAACGCGCGCCACTTGTGGGGCACGAATGAAGACCGCTTCGACTGGCTCATCGATTCCTTTCACTGGAAGGTCGACTTCAAAACTGTCGACCTGACGTCCGAACGCATTGCGTTTCACTGTCATCGGGATTTTCTTCAAGTGGGCGTCATACCCTTCGACTTCGTTCGCGAGAAGAATCATGCCGGCACATGTGCCGAACATCGGTAACGTTTCCATCTCTCGAAGTGGTTCGAGCAGACCGTAACGGTCGAGTAATCGCCGCATCGCCGTACTCTCTCCCCCTGGTAACACGAGTCCGTCAATCGCTTGCAAGTCTTCTAGCGAGCGGACTACAACGGTTTGGGCACCGAGCGCTTCCAGCATGCGAACATGCTCCCGAATCGCGCCTTGCATCCCTAATACGCCAATCGTCACCATCTTACCAGCCTCGTGGTGCCATGAGTTCTTCTTCTTTGAGTGTGCGGACATCGAGTCCTTTCATCGCCTCACCCAATCCTTTTGACAAGTGTGCGATTCGCTCATAGTCATCGTGATACGTTGTTGCTTCTACAATGGCACGTGCAAATTTTTCTGGGTTCTCCGCTTTGAAAATACCAGATCCGACAAAGACTCCATCTGCCCCGAGGTGCATCATCAAGGCAGCATCCGCTGGTGTCGCGATTCCACCTGCTGCGAAGTTTACGACCGGCAGACGGCCCGCTTCACGGATTTGCATCAATACTTCAAACGGTGCACCGAGGTCGCGCGCCTCTGTCATGACCTCATCCACACTCATCGACAAGAGACGTTTCACTTGCGCTTGGACTGTACGCATATGACGAACCGCTTCGACGATGTTCCCTGTTCCTGGCTCCCCTTTTGTACGAATCATCGCTGCCCCTTCACCGATACGGCGGGCTGCTTCACCGAGGTCGCGTGCTCCACATACGAACGGCGCCGTGTAGTCGCGCTTGTACAAGTGGAACTCTTCGTCGGCTGGTGTCAAAACTTCGCTCTCGTCAATGAAGTCGACCCCCATTGACTCGAGGACGCGTGCTTCAGCGATATGCCCGATCCGGCATTTTGCCATAACCGGTACAGATACTGCCCCCATGACGTCTTCAATGATTGTCGGGTCAGCCATACGGGCAACGCCACCCATTTTACGGATATCTGATGGTACACGTTCGAGCGCCATAACAGCCACAGCACCGGCAGCCTCAGCAATCTTCGCCTGTTCGGCGTTGATGACGTCCATGATGACGCCACCTTTTTGCATTTCTGCCATCCCACGTTTTACTTTATCTGTCCCTACTTGTCTCTTTTCCATTGAAATCCCTCCATTGGTTCGTGTTCTACTTGCTAGTATAAGTTGTATTGACTATATTAAAAGTGTCAGTTTCTTATTATTTAAAGTGGTCAGTTTAAATAAAGGACTCCATTTCATCTATCCCGAACCTGTTGAAGTATAAAGGAGGAATACGTATGTTAAACCGTGATTCGTTTGATGGGGGTCATCGTGCCTCATTTGGTACACCCGGGATTGTCTCTTTCATCATTATTCTTGGGTTTATACTCTACTTCTTTTTTGGTTCGTAAAGAAAGGAACGTCACACCATGGATATGCTTACCTTATCGCTTGATCAAGAATCGTCCATCCCGCTTTACGAGCAATTGTATAAGCACATTCGGAATGCCATCCTCGACGATACGTTAAAGACAGGAACCAAATTACCTTCAAAGCGTAAGCTCTCTCAATTTTTAGATGTCTCGCAGACCACGGTCGAGTTCGCGTATGCCCAGTTACTCGCCGAAGGATACATCGAGTCCATTCCTCGAAAAGGATTTTATGTGTTACCTCAAGAGGAACTGTACGTCCGGCGCTCGAGTAGTACCATCACACCAGCCCCTCAGCGAAAGACATATGATTATGATGTTTCCCCGAGTCAAATCGACACGACTGCCTTCCCGTTTGAACGATGGAAGCGACATATCAAACATGTCGTCGATGACGTGAATCATGAATTACTTGCGTTAGGTTCTGTTCAAGGAGATCTAGAATTACGCCAAGAAATCGCCACATATCTTTATCACTCCCGTGGCGTACAGTGCTCACCAGAACAGATCATCGTCGGGTCCGGAACGGAACAGCTGTTGCCACAGCTCTTGAATCTCTTACCTGACTCGTCTATCTTCGGAATCGAAGACCCTGGCTATCCGCTCACGCGCCTGTTGTTCGAGCAACAAGGACGCACATCGATTCCTATTCCCGTAGACGATAGTGGTGTTTGTGTGAATGAACTCGAGCGTCATGCAATCGATGCACTATATGTCACACCTGCTCATCAATTTCCGACAGGGACCGTCCTGTCTGTCAGTCGAAGGCAACGTTTGTTAAATTGGGCACTCGTCCATCAGACGTATATCATCGAAGACGATTACGACAGCGAGTTTCGCTATAGCGGCAAGCCGATTCCGTCACTGCAGAGCATGGACCCGAATGAACGGGTTATCTATATCAGTACGTTTTCAAAATCCCTCATGCCATCCTTACGCATCGGCTATATGGTCTTACCGACACCCTTGTTAAACCGTTACCGGGAACGACACCAGTATTTCACCTGTAGCGTTCCCCGGTTCGAACAACAGACGTTGGCCTTATTTATGTCGAGCGGTGACTTTGAGAAGCATTTGAACCGGATGCGAAAAATATACCGTCGTAAGTTAGAAAGTGTCCTCGCAGCCTTCCGACCATTCGAACCGACCGTCACCGTGACCGGAGCAAGTGCCGGATTGCACGTCGTGTTGACCATCGCGACCGAGCGAACAGAACAAGAATTGAAGCGGTCCGCCGAATCCGCCGGAATCGCCATTAAATCCATGAACGACTATCGCATCGTGCATCCGGACTCCCACAAGCAATTTCTATTCGGGTTTGCGCATTTGCCGGAGTCGACTTTACCTGACGTGATCGTTCAGTTGATGCTTGCGTGGGAAGTTTCAAAAGGAGGGAAGTCATGAATCGACGTATCCGGTGGCTCATCGGACTTTTACTCATTGGGAGCGGCATCCTCTTTTTGACGAGTCCGATTTGGAAAAATGCCATTGCCAGTTCGACGAGTGAATACGTGGTGGAACAGATGAAATTTCAAGAAGAGAGCGAATTTGATCCAAGTTATGATTTCAAAGCCGTCAGTCCACTCTCTGTATCGGACGTCCTACAAGCGCGCAATCGGTTTCATAATTTGCCGACAATCGGCGTGATTTCAATTCCCGATGTCTCACTGAAACTTCCCATCATGAAAGGATTGGACAATGAAAGTCTCGCGGTAGGCACCGGAACGATGCATCCTGAACAAGAGATGGGCAAAGGGAACTATGCGCTCGCCGGCCACTATTTACAACGAGCGACCGCTCTATTCGGACCGCTCCATGAAATCGAGGTCGGTGCGACGATCTACCTTCAGGATGAAGCGCAAACGTACGAGTACGTAGTCACTTCGCTTGAAACCGTCTCTCCTGAACGAGTCGATGTATTAGATGACACCTCAACCCCAACCATCACGTTAATCACGTGTACGTTCGATACGACAGAGCGCCTGATTGTAAAAGGAAAGCTCGTCGCTCCATCCTCTTGACCGCTTCTCCTTTCAAAATAGGAGAGGCGGTTTATTATTTTTGCAAAAACATATTGTGAGCGCTTTCAAATTCCGCTAAACTATTTTTGAAAACGTTTGCATAAAAGTGTGCAAATATATTTGACAGGAAGAGGTGCCTCATGAAAAAAACAACCGCTCGTCAGGCTTCGACGCTGATCCTTTCCGGAGCATTACTCATTCAAGCCGGTGTCCCGATGAACGCATTGGCCGAACCGACTACGATGACGATTGATGGATCGAAAACAGACTGGACTTCAACCCCAGCCCTTGCGACTTCCCCGGCTACGGGTTGGCAAGGATTTGATGTCGGTGATTTATACATACAAAACGATGCTCAACATCTTTATTTTTACGTAGATGCGAACAATGTCCCGAATTGGGGCGACAACGGACAATACATTAACATCGCCCTTCAAATTAACGATGAAGATTCTGGCGTCTCTGAAAATCCACTCGGATACCCATTCGACTTTACAGGCGTCGACAAGGCACCTCAATATCATGTTCTCGTTCGTGTCGATGGCGATCAAAAAGTCAAAGAGGCCGCCCTTTATAAGGCCGGACAGGATACCCCACTCTTACAATTGAACCAATTGAACGGTGCGGCTTTCGCAGTGGACCGGACGAAAGGATTCGAAGGAAAGATTCCATTATCCTTACTCGGGCTAAACAATGGAGACCAAGTTCGTGCCTTGACTGTATTGAGCGGCAATAATGCAGGAGAGCATGGTGCGTTCGATACGATTCCAAGTAACGCGGCCAACCAACTGGCGAACAGCTGGAACGTCGCTGCTACTCCGTCGACGCAATCCGTATATAGTGCCCCGTTCACGTTAAATGGGGTGGAGACGATTGATCAGCTTGAGGTCGTTTCGGTGACCCCGGCTTCATCCTCGATCGACGTGGATGTGTCTACCCCAATCACATGGACGTTCAACGAACCTGTCCGTCTCGATACTGAAGCAGCCACGCTTCAACAAGGAGAGACAAAAATCCCGGTCGACGTGACAACGAACGGTTCGACCGTGACGCTTCAGCCGAAAGAGGCACTCGCACTCGACACGTCATATACGGCGACCATCCCAGCGGATGCGGTGACAGGGATGATTTCCAACACGTCACTCCCTGCCTTGACGACTTCGTTCAAAACGGCAACCAAGCTCGCCGATCCATGGGAAACGACTCGTTATATCGAGATGAAGTATGTCCGCGCGGATGGAGATTATACGGATTGGAACTTGTGGACGTGGAGCACCGGTAAAAAAGACGGCCAAGTTGACCCGTATCGCATCACGGAGGACGAGGCCATCTTCCGAATTCCCGTTGGCCAAGACGCCACCAAAGTCGGATTTGTGATCCGAAAAGGAACGGATTGGGCTGTGAAGGACGCATACGGAGAAGACAGATACGTCACGCTCGGAGAAGACCGTGTCACGAAGGTCCTCGTCGAAAGCGGCAAAGGTGTGTTCCATCAAGTTCCGACAGTCAACGGACCAGTGTACGGTACAGACGGGATCAGTTTCTTCTACCGCGATGTAGCACTCTATGAATCCGGAAAAATGAATGAAATCGAACAGGTCGCACTCAAAATCAATGATGAAACTTATCCAATGACGTATGAGCCTGAAAACGAATGGTTCCGCCACACAGTGCGTTTGCCTGAAGGCGTTCATGATTACACGTACCTCGTCACAAAAGACGGGGTGACGACTGAAGTGAAGGATCCGTACTTTGAGGCTTCTCAAATCGAGTATCGCCAACCGACCGTCAAACTCACTTCTTCAGTCAGTCCAAAAGCGATTAGCTCCAGAGAAAATGCCGTCCTACAGGTAAAACCAACCTTACCGAAGGGAGTGACGCTTCGTGAACTCTATATCGATGCACGACCTCTCGGAGGACCCGCTAAGTTGCACATCGACCGTGCATTGAATGCTCAAACCATTGCGGTGAAAGATACGATCAAACCAGGAAACAAGACGCTCTCTGTCACAGCCGTCGACCAGTATGGAAATGTCCATCGCTCGAAGACCACCATCCGTGTCGTTCCGAAATCGATGAAAGAGAAACAAGCATTTGATTGGGATGAGGCACGAATCTACTTCATGCTAACCGACCGCTTCTATAACGGGGACGTGTCCAATGATAATCCGAACCGTGAGTACTATGATAAAGACCATCTGGAATCGTACCATGGTGGAGACTTTGCGGGTGTCACAAAAAAACTCGATTATTTAGACGACTTAGGCATCAATACAATCTGGATTACACCGATTGTGGATAACATCGATTGGGATTTGCGTTATGGGAAAGATGGGTCTCAATATGGCTATCACGGATATTGGGCGAAAAACTTTGAAAAACTTGATGAACACCTTGGAGATATGGCCGCATTCCATAAATTGATTGACGAGGCGCATAAGCGTGGCATCAAAATTATGGTCGATGTCGTCTTGAACCATCCAGGCTACGGCATGGAACCAGGTGCAAGTTCAGCCGTCACGAATTTCCCGACGGATGCAGAACGACAAGTATTCGATGGCATGATTCGCGAGAATCCGGTCGATGGGGACGACCTCAGAATGTCCTTATCTGGTCTTCCTGATTTCAAGACCGAGGAAGCGGCCGTGCGGGAGCAATTGGTCAAATGGCAGACGGATTGGATCAAACGTTCGAAAACGAAAAAAGGAAATACGATCGACTATTTCCGTGTCGATACGGTCAAACATGTAGATTCAACGACGTGGAAATCATTCAAAAATGAGCTGACAACAATCAAGCCAGATTTCAAACTCATCGGCGAACACTATGGTGCCAGCATCAACAACACAGGCGGCTATTTGAGAAGTGGTCAAATGGATTCCTTGCTCGACTTCGATTTTAAATACCAGGCCGAGCGATTCGTAAACGGCAACATTGAAGATGTAGAAAAAGCGCTTCAATACCGGAATAACCAATTATCGAATGAAGCAACACTTGGACAATTCTTAAGTAGCCATGACGAAGATGGATTCCTCGTCTCGCGTGCAGGTGGAGACACAGGCAAGCAAATGGTCGCTGCTGCCCTTCAGATTACGGCCAAAGGTCAACCGGTCATCTATTACGGAGAAGAGGTCGGACAATCTGGTAAACATGCAGGGGATATGGACAAAGGTGAATTTAACGAGAACCGCTATGATTTCGACTGGTCACGTGTCAAAGGGGAAGGGAAAGCGATGCATACGCATTACCAGAAACTATTGAATATCCGTGCAGACTATTCTCACGTATTCAGTAAAGGAACACGATCATCCGTCGCTGTGAATGCTACTTCTGGTTATTCGATCTTTGAGCGGGCCTACGGCAAACAGTCTGTTCTTGTCGGATTGAACACGAAAGAGAAAGCACAAACCGTTTCATTTAAGACGTCGTACAAGGCGAAGACCGTTTTGATTGACCGCTATAGCGGCAAGTCATACACGGTTCAAAAAGACGGGAAGGTGACCGTCTCACTTCCTGCACAAGATCAAGGAGGAACTGTCATTTTAGTCGAGAAACGCAAATAAAGAACCGCCATCCTGAGTGAACAGGATGGCGGCTTTTTCATTAACGTGAATAGTTTGGTGCTTCTTTTGTAATGTTGACATCGTGTGGGTGGCTCTCTTGGAGTCCAGCACCTGTCATACGAATGAACTGTGTATCTTCACGAAGGGCACGAATGTCGGCAGCGCCGCAATACCCCATACCTGAACGAAGACCACCGATCAATTGATAGACCGTGTCAGCCAGTTCACCGCGATACGCGACGCGACCTTCGATACCTTCAGGAACGAATTTTTTGTCTGCTTCTTGGAAGTAACGATCTTGGCTTCCGCGTTTCATCGATGCTTCTGATCCCATACCACGGTATGTCTTGAATTGACGACCTTGATAGATTTCCATTTCACCTGGGCTCTCTTTCACACCCGCAAGCAAGCTTCCGAGCATGACTGCGTTGGCTCCTGCGGCAATCGCTTTGACGATATCACCAGAGTACTTGATTCCACCGTCAGCGATGACTGAGACACCGTGCTCTTTCGCTTCTGTCACACAGTCATAAACTGCTGTGATTTGCGGAACACCGACACCTGCGACGACACGTGTCGTACAGATCGAGCCTGGTCCAATCCCAACTTTAATGACGGATGCTCCTGCTTCAATCAATGCACGTGTCGCTTCTGCTGTCGCCACGTTCCCTGCGATAATTGGAAGGGACGGGAACATATCACGTAATTCACGCACTTTTTCAAGTACGCCAGCTGAGTGACCGTGTGCCGTATCGATGACTAGTGCATCCACACCTGCTTCAACCAACACTTGAGCACGTGAGGCCGCGTCTTTCGTCACACCGACTGCAGCTGCGACAAGAAGACGACCTTGCTTATCTTTTGCTGCGTTCGGGAACTGTTCGACCTTTTCGATATCTTTCGTCGTAATGAGACCTTTTAATACACCGTTCTCATCGACAAGTGGAAGTTTCTCGATGCGATGTTGATGAAGGATACGCTCGGCTTCTTCAAGCGATGTACCCACTTTTGCTGTGATGAGGTTCTCTGTCGTCATGACATCTTTGATTACCGTCGAATAGTCTTTGATGAAGCGAAGATCACGATTCGTTAAAATACCAATCAATTGACGTTCATCTTCTGAGTTGACGATTGGGACGCCCGAAATACGATACTTACTCATCAAGTATTCTGCATCGTACACTTGACGGTCTGGAGTTAAATAGAACGGGTTTGTGATGACACCATTTTCTGAGCGCTTTACGCGATCGACGTGCTCAGCCTGCATTTCCATCGACATATTCTTGTGAATGACACCTAAACCACCTTGACGGGCCATAGCAATCGCCATTGGGGCTTCAGTAACGGTATCCATACCGGCACTGATGATCGGAATATTTAATTCGAGTCCTTCACAGAGCTTCGTGCTTAAATCAACGTCACGTGGTAAAACATTTGAAAACCGTGGTACGAGTAATACATCATCAAATGTTAAACCTTCTTTTGCAAACTTATTTTCCCACATAAAAATTGATGGCCCCTTTCTCGTTCTACCTACATCTTTGTTTCGAAATATTTCTGTAATGGTAACAGGTATAACGTAAAAGTGCAATTCAATTCCCGATGTTCAGAAAGTTCAGAATTGTGTTCATTAACTTAAATAACATTAAAATTGTTCGGAATTTCATCGTGTGAACGAGCAGAATATGAAGTTCGGTTTCATTATGAACGTAAAAAAACGACCGAGCGTATGCTCGGTCGTCCTCTGCGTTGTTGCCTGGCAACGTCCTATCCTCACAGGGGGAGATCCCCCAACTACTT
>NZ_JACSJN010000012.1:0-36732 GCF_018617135.1 Exiguobacterium sp. s163 | reverse complement strand
GGTCTATGAGAATGTGCTGAACGACGCGATCTTCAGCGGAGATTTGGTAGAGGTAAAATATGTGGAGAAGCGGGAGATGAAACGATTCAAGGGTTTTGTGCACCGGACGAACTATATGGAGCGGACCGTCGAGCTGGCCAATCAGCGGGACGGAATCATTCATGTACCGTTCGAGGCAATCATCCACGTGGAACAATCGATGGACTAACGCCCTGGCGGTTGTTCGAAGTCTGTGTCACGAAAATTATTTCGTGACACAGACTTCCCTAAAAATGAAATAAAATCCTGATTAGCTCTCATTAACTTTATCATCAAAGAATAGCTCCCTAAAACATCAAGACATTATATATTTTTGTACTTCTTTAATTTTTTTCATCTTTTGTGAGAAAGTACATACTGACTCCTAAATAAATAAAGGGTATTCGGATTTCATGGTGGAAAAGGGCTTATAAATCACCCTTCTCCAAATTCTTAATAAGTGTGGAAAAATCGACACCAAAGTTGTCTGTAATGTCGTGATCATTCACTTCATACCAATTGAAAGTATCGTATAACATAGCTTTATTGAAAGCACTTGAATTAAATCGTGGCTTACGCTTTTTATGGAGCTTCTCATTGAAAAGGATTTTGGCTCGTAAGGCATCAAACGAGTAACCTCTACCCATTCGCTCTACCTGCCTAATAATGCTGTTAATTGACTCCGTATAAGCATTAGTGAGCCTTTTATCAAAGTAGTTGAATATTTCGACATGCCAGTTGTCTACGGCTCTCACGAGGTCTTTATATGCGTCTTTAGAGTTGCTGGACATACAACGGTGTCTCCATTGACTATAACGAAGATGACCTTCATCTGGATCAGGAGTATCCCATATCCAGTAAAACTCTTCTTTGAGTTCATAGGCTTCTTTTAAAGCAGGAAGATTACCTAACCAAGTATCTAAGAGGAATGATTCACGTTCATTTAGATCGTGTTTACGCTTTAGAAGGATAAACCTTTCACGCATAAGGGTACGTCTTTCTTTTTGGCTCATATGGGCTTTCAAAGACTTTCTGACGTTATCTAAGGCTTGATTAGCCATTCTAACTACATGAAACTTATCTACGACAACTTTAGCGTGTGGAAGGATAGTGTTCACTGCGTCTTTGTAGGGCTTCCACATATCCATTGTGACGTACTCAATGTAAGTCCTGTCACTGATTTCTGAAAGACGTTGGATGACTGTTTCCTTGTTACGGTTAGGCTTGATGTCATAAATAGTCCTGCGTTCAATATTAGTCAATACAAGCCGAGGTCTACGGATAATATGTATCTCGTCTATCCCAAGCCACTTAGGAGTTTCAAACTGGTATTCACGTTCTTTGAGTGCCACATAGTCCTTAAAAACGTTCCTAATGGTTTTCTCGTCAACACCAACGCTTTCTGCGACTTCTACAAAGGTCTTAGACATGGATTGCTCTTGAATGGACTTTAAAAGCCTTTTGGTCATACTACGCTTTTCATCTACAGATATTAGGCGTTCCCAGAAGGTAGATCCGCATTCACGACACTTGTATCGTCTACGGTTCAATTGTAAGCCCACTCGCTTTAAACGAATGGGCAAATCCATAATTAGTTGATTTCTTGAACTGTGTTTGTACAACTTGTCAAAACCACATTCAGGACAACGTTCAGGTGGTCCGACTGCTTCAACTTTAAACATCATATCGGTTTCATTTTCTTGTGGCGGTTCTATTGTTTTAATGTCTGGTAGGGATAATAAGTCTGACATATTATTCATCCTTTATTACTCTGCGGTGTTAAGGTATCAATTATAGATTTGATGTCGAAATCATCAGTGTTAAATTATTTTTGTGACCACAAATGCACTTAGAAAATCCCTTAAAGCATTAGCTGGTTCACTTGAATAGGGAGTTGTAAAAAAGTTCCCTTAGCCTGCACAACAAGATAATTTCGAAATATCTTTATCGAACGTAAGTGCAGCTAATTTTAGCCCTTCAGCCATTGTTAAATATGGTGCTAGGGTTTCTGTTAAATCTTCTATCGTTAAGCCAAATTTAACAGCTAATGATGCTGCATAGATGACATCTCCTGCATTCTCAGATACAATATGAACCCCTAATACTTTTAGTGTTTCTGCATCTGCTACTAGTTTAAATACACCGGTTGTTTCACGGTTTACAATTGCTCTTGGAACAGCATCTAAAGGTAATACAGATGTCTTCACATCATACCCTTTCTCTTTTGCTTGTTCTTCTGTTAAACCAACCGTTGCAACCGTCGGATTCGTAAACGTAACAGCAGGAACTACCGATAAATCTATTTTTTTGTTTAATCCACCAATAGCATTATCAGTAATAATTCCACCTTCATAGGCTGCTACATATACAAATTGTGGTCCTAAAGTCACATCTCCTGCTGCATAAATCTTTTCATTACTTGTTTGACCAAAATCATTGATCAGGATTTCATTATTTTTTCCAGTTTCAACACCTGCTGCACTTAAATTTAAAGAATCCGTATTTGGTTTTCTTCCAGTGGCAACAAGTAACTGATCTGATTCAATGACTTCTCTACTGCCATTTACTGTTACGTAAACCCTTTTTATCTCTCCACTTTGTTCAACACGCTCAAAAGTTGCCCCTTTGACAAGGTTTATACCCTGTTCAATTAACGCTTTTTCAACTGACTCTGAAATCTCAGGATCATACTCCTTTAAAAGTCGCTCACTTCTTTGCATAAGCGTTATTTCTGAACCTAAATGATGAAATAGTTGTCCAAGCTCCATTCCAATGTATCCTGAACCAATTACAGTTAATCGTTTTGGTATTTTCTTTAACTCAAGAAGTGTTGTACTAGTTAAATAGTCCATTTTTTCAAGTCCTGAAATTTGGGGCAACGAAGGCGATGCACCTGTTGCAATTAAAAAGCGTTTTGCAGATAACTTTGCCCCATTGACCTCAACCGTACTAGCATCAACGAATTTTGCTTCACCTTTAATTAAATCAAAATTATATTCATCAATTAAATCCATATATTTTTGATTCCGAAGTTCGCTCACTAATTTATCCTTTTGCGTGATTAAACTAGCTAAATCCACTTCTCCAGCGGATGTTTGTAAACCTATAAACGGATTGTCTTTTGATAAATGATTGATTTCACCTGCCCTAAGAAGAGTTTTTGACGGAACACAGCCAATATTCACACAGGTTCCCCCAACCGTTCCACGCTCAATCATTCCAACTTTTGCACCGTATTCTATAGCTTTAATTGCCGAAGAAAAGGCAGCAGCACCAGAACCAATAATAAGAAGGTCATAATTGTCTTCATTAATTAACGCCACGTTTTCTAGTGATGATACTTCTTCAATTTCTCCGGCTTGGTAATTTGCTTCATCAATCGCCTTTATTGCACTTTTAACCTCAATATCATCGGGCAGTTCAAATACTGCTTCACCACGACGATAACTAGACTCAATATTTTTAGCACCTATCTTTTCAAGTGCTGATTCTACGTGTTTTTCACAACCCGTACAAGTCATTCCTGAAATGTTTACCTTAAATTTATTCATAAAAAAGCTCCTTTCGTTAATTAATCTCTCATGTTAATGTTTCTATTATTGGACACGAATGTAATTGCTTTTCATCTGGACATCGTTGTTTTAAGTCGTCTAACATAGTTTCAATTCGTTTTAAATCCTCTATTTGTTTTTGCACTTCCTTTTGTTTTTTAGAAACAAATTCGAACATATCTTGACAACGAACTTCATCTTTATCTACAACACCAAGTAATTTATAAATCTCGCTTAAAGAAAAACCAAGTTCCTGTATTCGTTTAATAAACCCAACACGCTTAACGTCATCATATGAATATATCCGATAACCAGCTTCCGTTCGGTGAGGTTCTTGTAATAAATTTTTTCGCTCGTAATATCTGATCGTTTCTTTATTAACTCCACATTTATCTGCAAACTCACTAATGCGATAAATCATCTTATTTCACCCCATGAATATTATAAACCGTGTACCATAGTACACGGTCAAGTAAATTGGACTATTTTATTTTTTTCCCAAAGTATCACTCGTATGTGATTGATACTTTTATATAATATTATTGATTATCCTAACATCCCACCAGAAAATCCGATTTAAACACCAGTTGTTTTTAAACTATTAAGAAAGTAATTCCACTATATATTCCGAAGACCCTAAATAAACAAAAAGAATAACTGACTCAAGAATGATATGCTCCCCAATAGGTAGACAGATGAAATAACAAATCTGTTTATTCTATTGGGGAGTGTTTTTTTATGGCGAGAAGTCGGCATTCAATCGAACAAAAACTGGCTGCACTGCGCATGATGGAAGAAGAAACGCATACATGGAAGGAAATCATGGAGACTCATCACGTTTCTGAGAATACCCTCCGGGTGTGGAAAGTGAAATTCGATACCGGCGGGAGTGACGCATTGAAGGAATCGAAGACATGGAAACTGTACACCAAGGAACAGAAAATCGCGGCCGTCCGTGACTACCTCGACGGGGCCACCACGATGGAAGTCCTCTCCAACTATCAGATCAGTGATGGATCTGTTCTTCGAAAATGGATTAAGAAGTATACTAGTCATAGCGAGTTAACAGATTCGAGAAAAGGGATGGATCGAGCTATGACAAAAGGGAGAACGAGCGCCTTCGTGCCGAGAACCTGTTCCTAAAAAAGTTGGAGGAAATCGAGAGGAGAGGTTGATCAGCCAGATCAGGCTACAATTGCGATACATGGTCATCGAGGAAATGTCGACGACCGACACGTTCCCGGTCGTGCTCCTGTGTGAGATCGCGCAGGTCTCACGGGCCGCCTACTATAAATGGTTGAAGCGTACCGTCTCGGTACGCGAAGAAGAGAACTTGAGCCTATTGGAAGACATCCGCCTCCTCTACGACCAGGTGAACGGGACCTACGGTTATCGACGGATCACCATGACGGTCAATCGCAGACGACGCCAGCATGACCTGCCGGCATACAATGAGAAGCGCATCTATCGTCTCATGCGTATCCATGAGATCCGTTCGGTCATCCGCCAGAAGCGAAAACGGCACAAAAAGTCGTCACCACAACATGTGGCAGAGAACGTATTAAACCGTGAATTCACAGTTAAAAAGCCGAATGAGAAATGGGTAACGGATGTGACAGAATTTAAATATGGCCTATCTAAGAAGGCCTATCTCAGTGTGATTCGTGATCTTTATGACGGATCCATTATTAGCTATGTGCTGGGACACTCTAATAATAATCAACTGGTATTTAAAACGCTTGACCAGGCAATCGTACGATTGCATCAAGAACACCCACTGATTCATAGTGATCGTGGATTCCAATACACCTCTAAGGCGTTCAAGCGTAAATTAGAGGCGGCAGGAATGACTCAAAGTATGTCACGGGTTGGTCGCTGTATTGATAATGGACCAATGGAATCTTTTTTCGGCACGTTAAAATGTGAAAAGTATTATTTACATAAGTATCAGACCTTTGAAGAACTTAACATTGCCATAAATGAGTACATCTATTTTTATAATCACGAAAGATACCAAAAACGATTAAACGGCCTCAGCCCTAAAGAATATAGAGCGAAAGCCGCTTAAATCACTTTTATTATTTCCACTGTCTACTTGACGGGGGGCAGTTCAGATTATTTTTTAATAATTTATTAAACTCAAAAGGGCACTAAACGTTTCGTTCTCTGCCATGATGTATACCCCTAATCCAACAAAGACTATAGGGATAATCCATCTTCCGTATTTCTCCAAAACTTCAGAAACATGTCTGAAGGAAGCTAAACGATATCCTACAAAACACCAGACAGCAACCATTATAAAGAAGATAATAACCGTAATTACCAGTTCATTCACACTTAAAGTTGTAAAATAAGGCACATAGATGCCGATATTGTCCCCGCCATTAGCGAATGTGATGAAGGCTACACTCATAAATAGTTTGTTAAATCTCCCTGAGTTTAAACTGGAGAGGATCGCACCTTCATCTTCATCTTCACCCTTAATAAACAGTTTAATCCCTAAATAGATCGGAATTAAACCAAGCAATCCAACCCATTTTTCTGGAATCAACATGACGCCAAAAGTTCCCAAAAGACTGATTAAAACCAGCAAGGCAAAACCTAAGTATTGCCCAATGACTATATCTTTAGGGTAGATCCGGTTACTCTTTGTCTGCGCGTTCATCTTTAAACCGCCAGTCGCTCTAGCCTGTGCATTTGCCTGAGAGAACAGCAGCATCAAAACAAAAATATCATCAATATTGGTTACTAAGAAAGCCCCAATTGCGGAAATAATAGTCAAAGCCACTTTTATCAACTCCATGGTAAGTTATTAAAACATTCACACGTATGTTTGAATGTTATGAATAGGTTCTCCCCTGCTTAGTGTAAATATACGGGAAGTAGCTCCCCTATCCAGTGAAGAGCAAAATATAGCAATATCCCTACAAAAAAGAAAAGAATAACGACTCTGTCTTCAGTGGCACTAACAACAGGCAGCAAGTCAACGGTAGATATGTATAGAAATATTCCTGCTGTAATGGAAAGAGCTATCGCGAGGATGCTGCTATCTACCATAAAAAATTGTGTTAGAGACACGGCTGCGATCGCGCCTGTTATCGTTGATAGACCCAATAAGAAAGATGCTCCTATCGCCTTCTTCTTGCTTTCAAAGCTTGCAAATACGATGGAAGAAATCGTTAAACCATCCGGAATTTTATGTATTAATACAGCAATCAATACAACAAATCCTATTCTCTCGTCTATTTTGAAACTGGCTACAATAGAGACACCATCAAAAAACGTGTGAACCAGCATGCCCAATAAAGCACTAAAGGTTGTGCTTTGAGAATGAGAATGTTTATGAGTCTCTTCTCCGAAATGAAAATGGGGTGCAAGAAACTGCTGGAACAAAAAGATCAAACCAAATCCAATAACAATATATAGGGCACTGGATTCCTGAATTTCTAATGCTTCTGGTATTAAATCCATAATCGCAATAGCGAAAAGTATCCCGGCGCTCAGCGCCATTAAGCCATTTAAGCCCCTTCTAGACCAATTTTTTTTAAGAAAGATCACAAAGCCACCCAGGACATTTGCGAAAGCCGCAGTTAGGACGTAAAACAAAATGTCCATTAATTCCCCCACTCCATTAAATGAAAAGTTTAACCTGCACTTATGAAAAGTGCCGGTCTGCTGCATTCACATTATTTCTTTTTATTCAGCATGTGAATGGCGTGCCCCATCACACCTTCCGCCGCTTCCATCAATGGCTCAGGCAACGTTGGATGGGCATGGATTGTAAGGCTTAGATCTTCGGCAGTTGCTCCAGATTCAATGGCAAAAACTGCTTCAGCAATAAGCGACGATACTTCTGGTCCTACCATCTGTGCGCCTAACACCCTTTTGCTGTTCTTCTCGGCTACAATCTGCACAAAGCCATCTGCATCTGAAACAGATAATGCCCTTCCGTTCGCTTGGAATGGAAAACGGCTGGAAACCGTTTCGTATCCCTGTTCTTTTGCTTCTTTCTCTGTTAATCCTGTGTAGGCAACTTCAGGATCACTGAAGATAACAAAAGGCATGGCTTGAAAATCAATGATGCTGTTTTGTCCGCTAATCACTTCTGCAGCTACTTTTCCTTCGTAGCTAGCTTTATGGGCAAGGAGGTATCCGCCAGCACAGTCACCTATTGCATAAACATGCTCCACGTTTGTCTGGCATTTCTCATTTATCTTAATAAAACCACGCTCGTCTAATTCTACTCCGATATTTTCCAACCCAATTTTCCCTGTGTTCGGCTTTCTTCCTATAGAAACTAAGCAATAATCTCCGTTAACCACTTCTTCCTTGCCATCAACCTGTACACGAACTTTTACTTCATCCCCTGTGTTTTCTCCGCCTTGGACCAGAGCATTGGTTACAACTGTGATACCTAGTTCTTTTAGATGCCGTTTTACCACATTTGTAAGCATAGGATCGGTACCTGGAAGAATCGTGTTGGACCCTTCGAGAATGGTCACTTTTGATCCGAATTTGGCATAAGCAGTGCCCAGCTCCAAACCAATATAACCACCGCCTACCACAACTAAATGTTTTGGTACTTCCTGCAGCACCAATGCCTCAGTGGAAGAAATGATTCTTTTTTTATCAAATGGCATACTTTTTAGTTCGAAAGGCAAAGATCCTATCGCAAGGATTAAATCTTTGTAGGAATATACTTGTTCTTCGTTATTCATTTTGATTTTAGCCGTATAGGGTTTAGTAAGATAGGCTTCTCCACTGATTACCTCTACTCCATTGCCTTTCAGTAAGGTCTTAACCCCGCTGGTTAACTTATTCACGATGCCGTCTTTCCACTTTACTACTTCCGGCATATCTACTTGAACTTCACCAGAAACCTTGATGCCCATTGCACTGGCGTGTTGAATATGTTTTACCCGCTCAGACGCACTAATAAGAGCTTTTGATGGGATACACCCCCGGTTAAGGCAAACGCCCCCTAGTTCTGCTTTATCTACCAGAACCACTTTTTTCCCCAACTGGGCCGCCCGTATGGCCGCCACATAACCTCCAGATCCTGCTCCTATTACTAACAAATCGACATCTTTTGTCATTTTAGCTTCCTCCTCCGGTGATTTCAGAATGAAATAAACGAACGGTCTTTCACGAAAAAACAGAACCGTTTTCGTGCAATATGTAATCCTAAAACTGCTGTGAACCAACCTGTAACGTATACCCGTTTTTAATCATTTTTAATGTAACTAACCCCCAAATTTCTATACATGGTAAGAAAAAGGGCTTTCCAGACAACCAGAAAGCCCTTTTCCCTTTTATTCCTTGACCCGCATAAGCCGCATACTATTTAACGCTACCAGAAGAGTTGCCCCCATGTCTGAAAGGATGGCAATCCAAAGTGTTAACCAGCCCGGTATGACCAATAGCAAGGCAATAAATTTAATGGCAATTGCAAAGGTGATGTTAGCTTTGATGATATTTAGGGATTTACGGCTTAGTTTCACAGTGAATGGAAGTTTTCTTAAATCATCTCCCATTAAAGCAACGTCTGCCGTTTCCAGTGCTGTATCTGTACCAGCTCCACCCATTGCAATCCCAACTGTTGAGGCCGCCAATGCAGGTGCATCATTGACCCCATCTCCTACCATTGCTACGTTGCCATACTCGGATCTCAATTGTTTAATATAGTTTAATTTGTCCTCTGGCATCAGTTCTGCCTGAATATCCGATACGCCAACATGGCCGCCGATCGCATTCGCGGTACCTTGGTTATCGCCTGTAAGCATAATGGTCTTTTTGATGCCAAGTTGATGCAATTTCTGAATAACGTCTTTACTTGATTCACGTACTTCATCCGCTACCGCAATCACAGCAAGTATTTCTTTTTCAGTTCCGACCACCATAGCTGTCTTGCCTTGGTTTTGAAGAGTAGTAACATTTTGCTCTAAGTCTTTATCGAAATCATTAGTCAATAATTCCTTAAAGAGTTTCGGGCTACCGATGTAATAAGTCGTCCCGTTTACGATACCCTTTATACCCTTTCCTGTGATAGAAGAGAAATCCTCTACCTGTACGTCAGAATAATTAATGTTCTCCGCTTCTGCTTTTTTCATAATGGCTGAAGCAAGAGGATGCTGGGAACGATATTCTAATGCAGTAATGATGGACAGCAATTCTTTTTCATTTGCCTGCTTGTTCAACACATTAAAATCAGTTACCACTGGGACACCTTTTGTTAGTGTGCCCGTTTTATCAAATGCAATGGCCTTTAAGGCACCCATTTCTTCTAGATAAATACCGCCTTTTATAAGAACGCCCTTTTTCGCTGCATTCCCGATTGCTGAAACAATGGAAATCGGAGTGGAAATAACCAATGCACAAGGACAGCCGACAACAAGAACAGCTAATCCTTGATAAATCCATGTTTCCCAACTGCCATCAAAGAATAATGGAGGGACTATAGCGACTAAAGCTGCAATGACCATAATGACTGGCGTATAATATTTCGCGAATTTTTCGACAAATGCTTGAGATGGGGCACGTTCTCCCTGTGCTTCCTCTACAAGATGAATAATTTTTGCAATCGTTGTGTCTTCTACCAGCTTAGTTATTTTTACCTCAAGCAAGCCTTCTTCATTTAAAGTACCTGCAAACACTTCATCATCAACCGTTTTCGCAACAGGAACAGACTCGCCCGTAATGGCCGCCTGGTTAACAGCCGAATAGCCGCTTACTACAGTCCCGTCCATGGCAATCTTCTGGCCGGGTTTCACGATCATAATATCACCAATGGCAATGTCATCCACATGGATCATCAATTCTTGTCCATTTCGTCTAACGAGTGCCTCTTTTGGTGCAATATCCATTAATGAACGAATGGATTGTCTTGCTTTATCCATAGAGAATCGTTCAAGAGCTTCACTAATCGCAAAGAGAATGACAACAATGGCCACTTCTCCCCATTCCCCAATGATAGCGCCACCTATAACAGCCACTGTCATAAGGGTTTTCATGTCAAACTCAAAGCGAAACAAGTTTTGCAAACCGACTTTGAAAAGCGATAATCCTCCGATCAACATGGATGCTAAAAATAATAATGTAGTAACGAGGTTCTCTTCCCCATTCACACTCTGGGACAGGTAACCGAACGCAATCAATAAGGACGCAAAGAGCAGCGTACTGTGCTTTTTATAAAATGGCACTTTATCTTCTTTCGTATCTTCTTTTACCTCTTGTGATGCTTGGCGAGCAGATTTTTCAGGTGTCACTTTGAGATTCTCAAATGCACCTGCTTTTTCTAGTTCTTCTATCGTTGCATTACCATAAACAACAATTTTAGATGCACCAAAATTTACTTTTGCATCCTCAACTCCAGATAGCTGTTTTACATTTTTTTCGAATTTACCCGCGCAGTTTGCGCAAGTAAAACCTTGTACACGATAGGCCTTCATTTCTTGTTCAGATGTTATTGCCTTTTGATCAGACATTGACATTCACTTCTTTCTTATGTTCTAGTACAATCATCATTATTTGTCTAATATGTTCATCGTCTAACGAATAAAACGCTAGTTTTCCTTCTTTTCTATATCTTACAATCCCCTGCTTATGAA
This sequence comes from Exiguobacterium sp. s163, assembly GCF_018617135.1. Lineage (GTDB taxonomy): Bacteria > Bacillota > Bacilli > Exiguobacteriales > Exiguobacteriaceae > Exiguobacterium > Exiguobacterium profundum. The sequence goes on along the minus strand of NZ_JACSJN010000012.1, from coordinate 25,556 downwards.
GGGTCCTTAAATGATGAGAAGCATTTGCCACCGTAATACCAATAATATTTGCTATATCACACACACATAACTCTTCATCTTGACACAAAGCATAGGTAATCTTTGCCCTATTTTCATCCGCAATTGCTTTTAACATTTGGGCAACACTAACAATATCGATTGTTTTTAAATCACCTTGTATTCGATTGACCTTTTCCTCGTCATAACAAAAAAATTCACAAGTATCTTTCTTATTCACATTATCACCCCATTGATATTCAAGTGTTCACTTGAATATAGTATATACCTTTCCTTGGTCAATATTCAAGTGAATATTTGAATGAAAACATAAAATGATTTTTCTAATAGTAATTCCCGTTAACGAACGTTAGAAAGACATATTTGTTTATCTTTTCACAAAAAATGAAAAGGGCTTTAAATAGTCCTTTTCATTTTGTCTTAATTGTCCATTAACTCATCTTTTTATCAATGTTCGTTTTTTATATTTGATGAGTAAGCAAACGAACAGAGGTCCTTAATGATGAAATTGGATATACACGAGTCTCAAACAACTTGGATTCACAGTCAGATAAATAAAAGAATTGGTAATACTGAAACTATTCATTCAAAGAGAAAGGAAATGAATTTCACTTACTCAGCCGCACCTCAAGCTATACCTTTATTTTCCTGATGTTCCCAATAGAGCAGTTCCTCTACAGTAGAGAACACAGAAAAAATACTTACGACAGAGGAAAAACATCAAGACGTCCGAGCCGGGCACCACGGAATCAAGTGCGGCGACTATTACAGAAGGACCTGTCGATATCAAATATGGGGATTGCGAGTATTGTGCGTCCACGAATGAGCATTGTAAATTGATCCGTGTCACGTCAGACGGTCGTTAAGGTTTCAGGCGTCGAATACAGTAAGCTCGACAGGTGACATGTTATCCGTAAGGACGGCGGCGCGATTGACTTTAAAATGATCATCACATATCTAGATACGAAAACTTATATTACATCACATTACCAATACACATATACGGTCAAAAGAAATGTGGTTACCGACTCGTTCGACAAGGTCAATCCGGACGAGTTGAACGAGGCACTCACAGAAAGTGAGTTGGAATCCCCAGCCACGAACGAGCCTGCTGGTGATGAGATACGAATGGAGACGGTCAGGTGACGATCCAGGAAGCGAAAGACGCCGGTTTCACGATGCCGATTATGAGCGACCATTGGCTCTACCCCTATATGCGTGATAACGACAACGTCGGAATGGTCGGGGAATGATTTCAACCCAAAAATTAAAACAATGATGATTGTATAAAAAGACATCCTCCATTTCTAAGAGAATGTCTTTTTATATTCATTTACGTTTTCGATTCACTTTATCGAGCCGAATTTTCTCAATTAACGCGTGGATGATTTGCTCATCTCTTCCACCGAAATCTTTATTGAAGGGAATCCGCTCTCCTTCGAACATGAAGTAATCGAGCAGGTACGGGACTCGAGGTGTTGCGTGGCCCCACGTGTGCTCCGAGCAACGTTCCCACACCTCGGCTTCGAACTCTTTTGAATAGCGCATATGCTCGACGGCAGCCTTGACCTCCGATTTCTTCAGGACAAAATAGTCTTCAAAGACGAATTTACCGAGAAGCTCATACCACATCTCCTCGCGGACCCGTTCTTTAATCGCTTCTACATCGACTTCAACATGATACGGGGCCTCTTCTTCATTCTTGATGACATCCCTTGCTTCCCCTGTCACCGACTCCGGATGCAGCTCCCACCCTTCAGGCATCCGTTCTTTGATGAACTGTTCGAGCGCCTCCTCACTGATCCGATATCCTTTTTTACGTGACTCGAGCGGTTCTGCCTGGATCACGCCTTTTCGTACCCAGTTGCGGACCGTCTCCTTATGGCTTGTGAGCTTGTTCTTCGATAAGATTTCAAATGCCTCATCAATCGTATACATGATAAGCCTCCTTTTAACACAACGATGATTTTATTAAATAATACCATGACCATTGTATTAAAGTAAGCTGTTACTTTAATCGGTTTCAAATTGATAAGAAATTACTAAATGGATACCAAACAAAAACACCATTCCGGAGAATGGTGTACCTCTAGAAAATTGTTTTCATTTCTTAAAAAATATTTTTAATACTTATTATACTGCTTAACGAGACTTATCTCCTACTTGCGAATACGTTTGAGTAACTTTAAGTCCAGTTGACGTAGAAGCATCCCATCTCACTTTACTTGTTATTGACATATCAAATGACATTAATCCAATTCCGTTATAGCCACCGACAGTAACGTTGTATAATCCCATAGCGTTAATATCGTATCCGATTTTTTCAGCACGTGAATCAATTGCTTGCGAAGAAGCTTTGATTGCTGTCGGAAAAATACTCGACGTCCCACTAGTACTGTGCCCAGTTAATCTTAAGCCATCAGATCTTGTGGTATAGGTAGTCACAAGACCACAAGTAGAATCAGGGTACAATAACGCACGGATACTATATGCAATTTTATAAGAATATGTACCAAAACTTCGTGTTAATTGAAGACTTTGAACAATAGCTTTATTTTGAGGAGTTTTTGCCAATTCAACTAATTCGTTTGATGTCACCACTGTAATTTCTGCTCCAGTTTTAGGAAGTGTATACGTCACTTTAGAATTCCCTCCTAAATTTTCATCATCAGCGATAGAAAAAACAGAGATTTCCTCTTCTAACAATTCGTTATATTGATTAAGAACTTCTGGGCTAGTATTTTTAATTAATGTTAATTCTTCTGGAAGTAAACCTTCATTTGATGAGAGTACAGAATAACTGAAAGATTTAGAGTTGTTTATTTTAGTCAACTTTTGATTAGTTTTGCTAGCTTTTTTCTTATCCATTATTTCTTTACTTTCTTGTGAAAATTCACTCAAGCTATCAATAAAGTAGTTTACATTTTCTTCAGCGCCAACTGATGGGATAAATAGATTAGCAGAAAGTAAAGTTGCTAAAGTTAAAGTGGAAATTTTTTTCATTTTATTCCTCTGCTTTTGAGTTATAATAAGTATTAAAGAAGCAAATAGCCTCTATTTCTTTCTTACAGAATAATATTAGAACATTATTTTCTTTTAATAAACAAATTTTAGGACTTTTTTTGGATTTGATTAATAATAAATACCTTTTTTATTCATCTTTATTGCTTATATGCGTAGAATTAACAAGTAATATCCTTCTTGAAAAATTTTGTATGTTTTCAAACAGTACATTTAGCATCTTAAGTATTCCTATTGGTTCAGTTGATAATTATTTTTATCCCGGATTATTTTTATTGTTTTTGACCACGATAGGTCTGTATTTATTGCCCTTCTCATTCCTTCTTATTAAATGAGAAAAAAGCCACTATTAGTTTCACATTCTTAGTAGCAGTTATAATCTTCCCTCACATTCCATTTTAATTTTTCAGTAAGTAAATGCTGGTTAGCATTAATCTTGGCGAGTGCGTCTGCTAGTTCGTCATCACTGACCTATGAGAAGTTTAAACCCTTCGGGAAGAACTAGCGGAGAAGACTGTTGAGGTTCACATCGCTCCCCTGCTACCGTGATGAATAAGGGTCGGCGAAATAAAGTGGCATGCCAAGTGAGGACCGGATGCGCTCGTAACAGCTGAACGCCTTGCCTCAGTCCGTCGTCGCCGTCATGAATGTACCCCTCTGGGAAGACGCCATGGAACGTGTTGATCACCTCCAAAATCGAGGCCGCACTGCGGTTCGCGATTGGTAGGACGAGGTAGAACCGGTCCTTGCGCTCGATGAACGTCGCGACGCAAGCCTCCGACCTCCCGCGGCCGGTCCGAGACGGTCAGCCCGACGTTGATGCGCCCGACGATCTGTTCCGGGGACCAGGTCGCCCGCAGTTTCTCGATGATCGTCAGACGCATCATGTCGTCGAGCTTCGTCTTAGCGCCACAGTTCTCTTTCGCCCTCACATAGCGTTCCTGTGCACGTTCCGATTTTTACCCGGTGTTCCGTCTGATCTCCCGCGAGACGGTCGAGGACTGCCGCCCAAGCCCCAGATAGGTCTCTATTTCCACGCGCTCGGTTGTGGTAAGATGGGTATAGCTCATGGCGACTCCTCCGTCTGAATGTTTGCGTCGTAACTTCATTCTACACTAGGCCGCCGCTATGGGCTTTTTTTGCGTTCACGTTGGGGTATTGCACTTAATTTTATAATTCATCTAATATAAATAATGGTACGATTTACAACTTCCACTTTGAAACTATTGAATTATATTTAATCACAGAATGTCATAATTTTAAAAAAAGTATATCCATCCAAATAAATATACGCACAATAGTCAGTTGTTGAAGATACACTAAAATTTACGGATGCCGCTTGATTTAGTCCGATGCTCGCGTCCCCGTTTGTGGTAATTGTATTGTTATTATAAAAATCTCCGTTCACAATCAAAAAATTCGACCATCGTTTTGTAAATGCGTGTCTCGATTTTCCGTAACAGTTGGTTCGCTGGCACGAGTTCGTCGAACGTTACTATCTCCAATTGAGTTCGGTTGGTTTTCCGATTTTGTTGATTTCCTGATCATTCGATTCTCCTACATAACTGTTTCTATGTCCCTCATTATAAAAAAGCGATGACGTTACGAAAAAAAGGATTGATGCGTGGACCGACCAAGGGCACGGCGAGACTTCCAGGGGATCAGCAAGCAAAGGGAGGTCCAGCAGCGACAATGTCTCGATGCGGCTCCCTGTTTGTCCTCAGAAAAGCGAACTGTGCCCGGTCGGGCAAATAAAAAAGACTGCAGACAATGTGATGTCTACAATCTGAGACAGCACGGGCCGTCTTAAGAGTTCTGTAAAATCTTGATGTCGTTGACGATGTCCTCGATCGGCACGTCTTGGAATCCTTGATACGCCTTGATGATTTTCCCGTCCTGATCGACGAGATAGAACCACGTCGCGTGATCCACTTGGGTGCCTTCTGACGGTTTGCGGACGAGCGCTTTGAAGTTTTGTTGCGCAAACGCCTCAATCTCTTCTTGCGAATAGCCCGTCAAGAATTGCCAATCGGCTTTCGCCAAGTCGTAATCAGCCATGAACGCTTGAATCTTGTCCGGCGTATCGACGGTCGGGTCGACGCTGAACGACACGAATTGGACGTCTTCGACGCCTTCCTCGACGAGCGCTTCATTGAGTTTCGTCATGTTGTACGTCATCGGTGGACAGACCGTCTCACAGTTTGTGAACACGAAGTCGGCCATCCATACCTTCCCTTTCAAATCATCGAGACTGACCATCTCTTCATTTTGATTCATATAATTGAACGACTCGATCTCCCAATTGAGCGGGTCTTCAATTTCATTGCTGCACGCGGCGAGCACCGCCATCAGGCTAATCAAGCCAATGAGCATCCATTTCTTCACACGTTCCATCTCCTTCATTGTCAGTTGCGTCTCACGCGCCAGACGAGGAGCGTGATCAAAGTAAATGCCGTCAAGGCAAGGAACGGGATCGTGACGAACCCGAACCAGTTGATGTATTGCACGTTGCACGGTACGCCTTGCACGCACGGCTTGATATCGGCGAAACCGGGTACTTTTTGAACCAAATAATGGTACAGTGAAATCAGACCGCCGATGATGGAGAGCGGCAATACATACTTCTTCACCGCCCGGTCGTCCGTGAACACGGCGACCCCGAGCAAGATGACGAGCGGATACATAAAGATGCGTTGAATCCAGCAGAGCTCACATGGCACGAACTCACGAATCTCGCTGAAATAAAGACTGCCGAACGTCGCCGTGAGGGCGACGAGCCAAGCGAGATACAGACCATAACGGGTCAAAAATGACTGCTTCATGGTGTGCCTTGCTCAATCAATCGCTCAATCGTCTCGTAGTCGAACGGGTCTTCGAGCATGACGCCGTTAATCATGATCGATGGCGTGAACTGGACACCGTGCTCTTTGACAAGCCCGTCATCGAGACTCACCTGTTCGAGCACCGTCGAGTTTTCACTCAAATCGTCCTCGAGCTTCGCCACGTCGACCGATGTCGTCTCGCTCGCAATCTCTGTCAACCGCTCGACCGTGACCCATGCCTCGTCGTGCTGCTGACTCGCCGGTTGCGCGTCGTAGAGCGCCTTATGGAAATCCCAGAACGCGTCCGGGTCTTGTTCATACACCGACTCTGAAGCGAGCGATGCCAAAATCGACTCTTGTCCGTGGAACAGGACGTTGATGTAGCTGAAACTGATTTTTCCGGTGTCGATATAGTCTTCCTTCAACTTCGGATAGACCGTTTCGCCCCACTGTTTACAAGACGGGCATTTATAATCCCCGAACTCCACGACCGAGACGGGTGCGTCCGCATCGCCGAGCGTCGGCTGGCCTTCCGTCGACACGTGTTCTGTCGTCGCCGGTGCCGCCGTTTCGGCTTGTTCGGTCGGTTGATTCATCAGGACGACCACGACGGCCACCAAGGCGACCGCGAAGAGCGTCGCGATGACCAATAGTTTATTCTGTTTCATTATGTCTCACCTCTATTTATATCGATTCGTCTTTCATTATAACGAAAGCGCTATCTGTTTCCACGAAATCGACCTTGTTTTTTCTCAACTTTACTTCATGTCATGGAAAAGATGACGATGACGTCGCATCAACTCGTGAACAAGCTCAGACAATCTTCATTCAAAAAAGAGTGTCTTTCCTAGTGAAATTATGTCTCGAGTTCACTATACCTAGACGATTCTTCATCCCTCTGTGAACGCTAGAATAAAATTGACAGTTTTTGCTCGATACGATTTTACACTATTGCCGAAAAATCAGAACAGAACTCCGATAGAGTAGTTGAGGCTATTTTATCTGGAGGGAATGGATTTGGAGGAAAAGTTAGTGTTACATATCAAGATTCATCAAATGTATCAGCAAAACATGAAAGTGGCTCAAATCGCACAGCACTAAAAATATCGAGACCGACGGTATATAAGTACCTGAAGATGACATATGAAGATGCCCTACATGAATTTGACGAGAAAGCCTGTTCACGAAAGAAGAAGCTCGATGCCTACCGAGACTGGATCATTGCATGGTTGGAGGAGTATCTGCATTTGAGCAGCGCACAAGTACATGACTGGTTACTTGAAAGATATCCCGACCTGTCGGTCGGATCGAGCACGGTCAGGACATACGTGAATGAAATCCGAGAAATCTATCAGATCGAAAAGAAAAGGGTCGTCCGCCATTACGAGGCCATCCCAGAACAACCGATGGGCAAGCAAATACAGGTGGACTGGGGTGAGACCAGACAACGGACTAAAGATGGAAAAATGATAAAGCTTTATTTCATCGCGTTCTTACTTACGCACTCTCGGATGAAATATGCCGAATGGAGAGAACGACCGTTCACCACCAAGGACACCATTCACTGCCACGAAAATGCGTTCCAATTTTATGGTGGGCGCCCTTCTGAAATCGTCTACGACCAGGATCACCTCATCGCAATCAACGAGAACGCAGGTGACGTCCTATTGACCAATGAGTTTCAAGCCTACGTGAACGAACGGAAGTTCAAGATTCATTTATGTCGCAGGGCCGACCCGGAGTCGAAGGGTATGATCGAGAACGTCGTGAAGTACATCAAACGGAACTTCGCGGACAGCCGAGTGTACCGGCATATCGAGGATTGGAACCACCGTTCCATGAGATGGTTGGAGAGGACTGGAAATCATAACGTCCATCAGACAACGAAAAAAAGACCAGCTGAAGTGTTCTCCGTCGAAAAACAACACTTACAACCGGTCTTATCGCTACTCTCTTTCGAAAGTATCCGTACCGAAAGTATAGCAAGGAACGTCAGCAAGGACAACACAATCCGTTATCGCTCAAACCGTTACACCGTCCCAATCGGGACCTACTCATCGGTCAAGAAGAAGGTGGTGTTCCTCGAGGTGACCGAACAGGAACGGTTATTGATTCGCGAATCTCCCGAGGGAGAAGTGATCGCAGACCACCGGGTCAGCAAAGAGAGCGGAAAACTGATTCAAAGCCGTGACCACCTTCGGGATCGTTCCAAAGGAATCGAAGAACTGAAGCAACAGGTCCTCACCTATTTCGAGGACAGAGGGGCGGCGTCCGATTATCTGGGTAGCTCTCAAAGCGTTACCCGAGATACCGACGTGACCAGTTCAACATCATTAGGGACGTCGCGACCATGTATCCTAATCACTTAACGATAGCACTGGAAAAGTGTTCGCAAGAGAGTCTGTTCAGCGCCAACGATTTCCGGGACGTGGTCCACTATCTCGCGATCCTCGCGGACGATGGGTGTGATACAAAACCCGATACCGAACGTCCGAAGAAATCCGGGATACAGGTCGCAACGAGGCCGATCCAAGCCTACACCGACATCCTGAAAGGGGTGACGGCAAAATGAGTCAAAGCGTTTCCGAGTTACAACAGGACTTTCGGCAGCTTCGTCTCGCCGAGACGGCTGACGCCCTCCCACAGATTTTGAGAGAGGCCGAAATGGCCTCCTGGACGTATATCGAATTTCTAAGTGCCATCACGAACCATGAACGCGCAAAACGAGACGCTAAAAGTTTGGAAAGACGAATGAAGTGGGCCCGATTCCCGTTCATCAAATCCCTCTCGGAGTTCAATTTAGTGGAACAGACCGCACTAACCGCCCGACAGCTGAAGCAGTTGAAACAACTCAACTGGCTCGAACAACAGTACAACCTGATCCTCTTGGGCCCTCCGGGCGTCGGAAAGACGTTTTTGGCTGTGGGGCTGGGAATCGAGGCGGTCAACCACGGGTTCAAGGTATACTTCGTCACGATGGGCGAACTCGTCCAACTATTAAAAAGTGAAGAGTTCTCAAGCAAGTCGAAGATCCAGTTAAAAAGGTTGCGAGATTCGGACCTGGTCATCATCGATGACCTGATGTACATGGCGATGGGCCAACGAGAAGCCAATCTCTTCTTCCATCTCGTCAACCACCTTTATGAGCGCAGCTCGATCATCCTGACCTCGAACAAAAGCCCCGATCAATGGGGCGAATTGATCGGGGACCAGGGCATCACGACTGCGATACTGGACCGCTTACTCCATCGCGTCGAAATCATACATAGTGATGACGACAGTCATCGGATGAGGAACCGAAAATCATTGTTTTCGGCAGAAGTGTAAAAGGCAAACGGGCAAAAAGTGTCAAAATCAACTTGACGTCTACACCCTCGCATATGACCACCCAGAAACATATCTCCACTAAAATCCTTTCTGAACAAACCCTATCCGCTTATAATGACAAAGGTCTACCTATTGTCGTTCTAAGGTTTGGTGCCATCTGTGCAGAAACGAATTCTTATGGGGTGGCGATCACATTAAACGCATGCTGAACTTCGACAATGTGACATGGGTTCACCTTGATGACTCCGTTCCTTAGGTCCATACCGATAATTTATTAGAAATGATTTACATAGTTTTATTACAAGGCATAGACGGAGAAGTCTACCACGCCATAAAACAGAATGTAGACAATCGCAATTCCCGTGTAAGATTAGCCATTGCCGCAAAAAAAGAAAATCATTGCTCCCAATTATCAAGTAAAAAGTGACCTATACATTCGATAAGATTCAAGCAATTGGATATAGACCGCGTAAAACATGCAAGCAGACGGTGGGAAAACTTCAAAAAAATCGGGAGAAGAATAAGGGTATGGTCTCATTTTTGAACACAAAAACACCATTCGCCCGATTAGTCAGGCTATTGACAAACCAAATCGCCCTTTGCGATTTGAACCGCTCCCCGTCAAGTAGACAGGGCAAATAATGAAAACCAATCTAAACGGCTTGAGACCTGTATTCGACAGGGCTCAAGCCGTTTAGTCGTTTCTAGAGTAGACCATGGTTGTAGAACGATATGTAGGTCTCGATGGCCGACGTGAGTTCGCTATAGACCTGGAACTCACGCAAGTAGTACATCTCGACTTTCAAAGTGCCCCAAAAACTCTCGATCGGGGCGTTGTCGAGACAACGACCAACTCAGGACATGTTGCCGATTAGTCCTGCGTCTTTCACCATACGTTTGAACCCTCTCGAGGTATATTGGAGCCCTCGGTCACTATGGATCATCGGACGCGCTCCTGGACGGAGCCCCGCGATGGCTGGCATCATCGTCTGGAAGACGATCCCGTTGTTGTTGGACCTTCCGATACGATAGGCGACGATCGATCCGTCGTACAGGTCGATGATCGCGCTCAGATACGCCTTCTTCCCGGTACCATATTTGAACTCGGTGACGTCGGTGCACCATTTCTCGTCCGGCCGAGACGCACCGAATTCTCGGTTCATCAGGTTCTCGGCCACATGCTGTGGCATCGACTTCTTATGTCTCTTCCGCTTCCCGCGGATGATCGATTGGATCCCATGGATATGCATCAGGCGATAGACTTGCTTTTCATTGAACGTGGACAGACCTTGTTGCCTGCGTAGCCGATTGATTGTCATCGTGACCCGACGGTAGCCGTATGTACGGTTCGCCTGGTCATAGAGTAGACGAATGTCCTCCAGGAGCTTCTCGTTCTCTTCTTGACGCACCGATACGGTGCGGTTCAACCATTTGTAATAGGCCGCACGTGAGATGCCAGCTGGGAAACCTGGGTCTATCAAGGATTGGCGGTTCTAATAGTGGGTTGCCCGTGTGCCTTAGTCATTTCGACGCCGATTTCGATTGTTTCCGCCATCGGTAATGCTGCCAAAAAAGGGGTCTTGATTAAAGGCGGCGTATACCTGGAAGAAATGGGCGCGCTGAAAGCTATTGCATTTGACAAAACCGGTACCCTGACCAAAGGTGTACCTGTCGTCACAGACTTTAAAATCACGAACAAGCAGGTAAACGAGAGAGAACTGCTTTCTATCGTGACGGCATTGGAATATCGTTCTCAGCATCCGTTGGCCTCTGCCATCATGAAAAAAGCGGACGAGGAAAACATACCTTACACCTCTATCAGAGTTGAGGACTTCTCTTCCATCACAGGAAAAGGCATTAAAGGAACGATAGACGGCACCACCTACTTTATCGGAAGCCCGCTTCTCTTTAACGAGCTAGGTGTTGAAAGTATTGATAATAATCTGGACCAAACCGTAACGGCTCTGCAACAGCAAGGTAAGACTTCGATGATTATCGGAACGAAACAAAGCATATTGGCGGTTATCGCCGTAGCCGACGAAGTCCGGGAATCCAGCAAAGAAATCATCCGGAAACTACATGATATGGGTATTAAAAAGACAATTATGCTGACGGGTGACAACAAAGGGACAGGCAAAGCTATCGGCCAGCAAGTTGGCGTCAACGAAATCCAGGCAGAATTGATGCCAGAGGATAAATTAAATGTCATTAAACGCTTGCGAGCTGAGTACGACAATGTCGCGATGGTCGGGGACGGCGTAAATGACGCTCCGGCACTCGCTGCCTCTACTGTTGGAATTGCCATGGGTGGTGCTGGAACGGATACCGCTTTGGAAACAGCAGATGTCGCCCTGATGGGCGACGATTTGAGCAAACTACCGTTTACGATAAAATTGAGCCGAAAATCCCTAAATATTATCAAAGTGAACATCGCGTTCGCTATCAGTATCAAAGCGATTGCATTACTCTTGGTCATCCCGGGCTGGCTCACCCTATGGATAGCTATTATGTCCGATATGGGGGCAACTCTTCTGGTAGCACTGAACAGTTTAAGACTGATGAATGTCAAAGAATAAAAAAACAAAAATATTCATTTTTATATCCTCGAATTTGTACTGGGTATGATAAAAATAAATGATCTCTGTTTTTTAAGACGGCTTTAAGATGACTTCGGTATTGTTCCCGAGTCATCTTTTTAGGTTTCATTGTCAGCTTTTTTATCATCAGACAGTTTTAATCGAGGCCGAACCTTATTCATTGACCGGAATATTCTCCGAAGTATGGAAAGAAAATCCGGTCGATAGGTCTACTAAACTATGACAATTAAATCTAAATATTTGAACGTTCGTTTTGGAATCATTCATTCATTCGAATACATCCTATTTTAAGAGACGAAATTTCGATAGTGTTCAAAAAAAAAACGAATGAGGGGGTTTCTAAATATACCCTCATTCGATATTCAGTTTCCTTGCACGTAGAAAAGTATTTATTGGTATCAGACGGTATGAAGTATAGAATTTTTACTCATATGTCGAACCTCAGTGTGGATTTGGTGCAAGGATGACTTATTTCTTTAGTTGTGTTTTTTTGATTCTAACTCTATTGTAGAATGTTTAATATCTAGTTTTGAAGTCACTTCTTTGACTTTTTGTTTAACAATAGTTGAATCCTTTAGATTCATCTCTTCTACTATTAAGTGTAAATTCATGGCGTTATCTTCGCCATCAATTGACCAGACATATAGGTTTTGAACAGAAATCACTTCTTCAATACCTTCAATCTTTTGCTTCACCTCATCGATGTCAATACCATCAGGGACAGCACCTAAAAGTATTTTCATTGTTTTAACTAAATTACGAAACACATTCACTAATATAAACAACGCAATAGCAATTGATAGGATGGGGTCAAGTATATGTATATCCTTGAAGAGTAAAACTATCCCTACTACAAGAACGGCAATCCAACCTAAAACATCTTCTAAAAGGTGCCAAGATAGTACTCCCTCATTTACTGATTTTCCTTTGTGTAGACGGAATGCCGCAAAACCATTTAAAAGCACACCAAAAATTGCAAACCAAATCATTCCTTGTGCATTAGAATGCTCCGGTTCAAACAGTAGAGGAATTGCTTGAGTAAAAATATATACAGATCCAATTATTAATATTGTCGCATTTATTAATGCTCCTAAAAGGGAAAAACGATTATATCCAAAAGTGAAGTTATGATCGGGTTTTTTGTTCGAAAATTTTTGTAAGAACCAGGACAGGCCCAATGCAAGAGCATCACCTAAATCGTGAATGGCGTCCGACATGATTGCAACACTATTAATCAAAAATCCCCCGATAAATTCACCAATCGAGAAAACAAGATTAATTATAAATGCTAGTTTGATATTTTTTGATGCCTTATCAGTACTCGCCATTGTTCGATCTCTCCTCACTTGGTAGTCCATCCTTAAAAAGGTTAGTTGTTAGAATAATACTGGTCTCTAGCGTTCTGCAATATAATAAATTTCTTTGCCTATTGATTGTAAACAACGCATACTTGAGAACTTAAGCGCAGTTCTTAATATTTTAATAAACAATCGAAGGACGTAATTTTTGAAAGCGAAATTAAATACATGTATCTAATTTGTTAGAACCATTTAGGCACTAATTTTATATATAAGACTTCTCCGAACAATTCGGTAACGGTCTGTAAAATGATCACTACAGCTACTTGTGTTGATAGGGGCTCTGGTAATATAGATGCTAATGGAAGAACTACAAGTGAATTCCTTGTTCCCATACTAAATGTAATTGCTCTTCTTGAAGCAATATCTAGTTTGAACAACTTACCAAGGGACTTTGACACCCATGGTATGATAAGTAGAAATAAAATATAAACTGGTATTACATCTATTAATGTCCCGAGGTCACTATACACTTCCCTAATTTGAGAGGCAACTACCACAAAAAGTACAAAAGACATAAATGGAACGGGAATCCATGGCGGCATTTTCATGATACGATTACCTAAAGAACTCTTTTTAGAACACAATTGTGTCATTATCGCTAATAGAAGCGGTATAAAAATCAAAAATAGAAATGCATCTAGAAATGGACCCATCCTAACGATACTAATAGCCTTTTCTCCTAATAATACGAATAAATATATGGGTAAGAGTATCGTCTGTAAAATTAAAAGAATCGGTGTTACTTTTAACAATATTGATTCGTTTCCCTTTCCCATCTTTGTAAAAACAATCACATAGTCGATGCACGGTGTTAACAACACCAAATACACCCCCAGCATCAGTGATGAATCTTGAAGAAATATGATAACCAAAACCTAAACTATTAAAGGAACGGCAACAAAATTTCCTAATAAAAGAGCTACCACAAACCTCATGTTTGTAGCAGATCCATTCGATTTCAGAAACGGAATTTGAACGAACATCCCATACATCAAAACTCCTAAAAGGGGAGAAATAAAAATATCGAGATATACAGCTTCTGTATTCAATAGACCAAAGATTACTGCCAACATCAAAAAAATGATGTATATACTGACTTGGTGGGCTTCCACCTTCTCTAGCACTTGAATTCCGAATTTGCTTTCCTTCTCTATCAAAATCACCCCCAAAATTTTCAGGAAATTTCAGAATGAAATAGATAACTCCACGATTTTAATTGCCAGGGCAAGAGGTTTTATATTTTTTCTTCTAGTATTTTTATTTATCCAACAGTAAAAATACCGACTGAAAGTAAATATAATTAAGGCTCATTATTTACACTTCCGAATATAGTTAGTATCTTGAATATATATCAGTCAAAAAATAAAGTGATAACCATTAAAAAAATAATTATTTTAGCCTAAAGCCACATCTAAAATCATCATGATTGTAAAGCCAAACATTAAACAAACAGAAGCCAAGTCCTTGTTTCCATTTTCTTGAGATCCTGGGACTACCTCCTCCACTACAACAAAAATCATTGCTCCTGCAGCAAAGCTTAGCGCAAACGGAAGTAAAGGCTCCATTATGAGTACTGCTACTACTCCTACCAACGCCGCGAACGGTTCAACCATACCAGATAACTGGCCATAGAAAAAACTTTTACGACGAGATAATCCATCTCGTCTCAATGGCATTGACACAGCAGCACCCTCAGGGAAATTTTGTATGCCGATTCCGATTGCCAGCGCGATAGCTCCCGTGATTGATGATGAAGGGAATCCTGCTGCAACTGCTCCAAATGCAACGCCTATGGCAAGTCCCTCTGGAATATTATGCAATGTTATTGCTAACACCAGTAACGTGCTCCGCCTTCTCTTCTTAGGGTTTATACCCTCAGCCTCATCCATCGGTGAAGTGGGATGCAGATGTGGAATCACTTTATCAACACCTGATAAAAAGAATCCTCCAAGTAAGAAACCGATTGCAGCTGGTAACCACGCCGGAAGAGAATCTTGTTCCGCCATCTCAATTGCAGGTGAGAGTAATGACCAAAAACTAGCGGCAATCATTACTCCTCCAGCAAAACCGAGCATCCCATCCATTAGCTTTTGATTCATTGATTTTGTCATAAACACTAACGCGGCACCAAGCGCCGTCATCCCCCAAGTGAATAAAGTACCCAGCAATGCTTGAGTAAGGGGTTCTAACGAAGAAATATATTCAATCATCTATCAAAACTCCGTTGCCAAAAATCGAGTTTCTATACATGCTCAAAATTAAGTAACTATTATCCAAAATCAGCATTGCTGTCTCCTCCTCTTGATTGTCAATCCTACTCAACAGGTGATTTTTTTAATGTTGATGTACTACTTCCCCTACCTTCAGTTTGCAAAGCAATTCATCGCTGTGAGGATGAGAAAGAGTTTCGAATTGAATCGTAGAGTGTTGAACGTTCAGATGTGCTAAATCGTGTTCAATTTCTTGAAGTAGATTCTCACTGTCATAGATTTGTAAATTACCATCAACGACAACATGACATGAGAGTGCATTCATTCCACTTGTGATACTCCAAAGATGAAAGTCGTGTATACTCCGTACCCCCTCCTTGTTGTGAATGACTTGAAGAACCTTTTCGACATCAACGTTTTGTGGTGCACCTTCCATTAATACGTTCAATCCGGATTTCGTCACGAAATAACCACTTCGTAAAACAAGTCCCGATACAATGATTCCTGCGAGCGGATCTGCCCAGTTCCATCCAAATGCCATGATAAGAAGCGCTGCCAGTATTGCACCGACTGAACCCAACGTATCGCTTACAACATGTAGATAAGCACCTCGCATATTCAAATTATGTTCTACGTCTGCACCTCTTAACATAATCCATCCAACAAGAAGGTTTATAGCAAGGCCAATACTGCTAACAATTAACATTCCTACGGATGCGACCTCAGGTGGTTGAATAAATCGATTGATGGCCTCATAAAAGATATATATGGAAATCAGTATGAGTGTGACCCCGTTTAAAACAGCTGCTAGAATCTCGAAGCGTCTATATCCGAACGTTTTACGATTGTTCGCTATTTGTTCACCTAATTTAAAGGCAAGTAATGCAATAGCGAGCGAAGCCGCATCACTAAGCATGTGACCTGCGTCCGCTAAAAGTGCTAAGCTATTTGTAAGGTACCCTCCAATCGCCTCTACAACCATGTATGCCGAAATAATAAAGAATGAAATGATCAAAATCTTTTTGTTAGAGGTATGAGAATGATCATGTGCATGATTATGTGCCATAAGATTAACTCTCCTTACTATATTTAGTGGTGTTTCGCATGCTCAATCGCCTGTCTTAGTAAGTTCATGACATGGTGATCATCTTCTGAATAAAATAGAGTAGTTCCTTCTCTTCTAAACTTGACAAGTCGAAGATTTTTTAAAAAACGTAGCTGATGAGACACGTTTGATTGACTTAAGTTAAGAAGATCAGCTATTCCGTTGACCGAATGTTCCTTTGTGCATAGCAGGGTTAATATTTTAATTCTTGTCGGGTCACTAAGTGCCTTGAACGTCTGAGATACAATAAATAGAGTCTCATCGTCAATCTGCGCCCCTATTTCTATTTCATTTTCTGTAGTATCTTCAATCGGTTCATCCATAAGTCAGTACCTCCGCTCATGATAACTATACATGTTCATATGTTCATATATAACCTATTAGACTTTTGCTGTGCCGTCAACACTTAATTTAAAAAACATTTATTCTATCAGCTCTACATACTTGAAGATTTGAGATACTTTCTCTGGTTTTGCGATTATTTCTTATTTTTAGCCATACAAAAACTACCTATTAGAGAGCTAGTTAGATCTCATACTCGATAGGTAGTCACGCTTTTTCAAAAAATCAATATAGTACACTAACGTTTTAAGAAAACGTCAATTGAATTATTTACTGGGTATTGTCTAATCTATTTTCCAACTTCAAAAAGCTTTTCATGTTTTTCTAAATCAAAGCTGTTTTTTAGTAAGCATACCAATTTGATACAATTAGTTCTTCATTTTTCAAATCCAAATCAAAAACTACTGTTTGGTACTGATTCGTCCAAGAATGACTGTAATCAGAAAAAAGGCGGTCAACGCTAAAAACGGAATTGTGATAAAACCCATCCAGTCAATGTACTGTGCATTACAGGAAACTCCTTGTTCACATGGTCTGACTTCCGAAAAGCCGGGCACCTTTTGTACAAGATAGTGGTAAAAAGAGATACAGAATCCGATTATTGATAAAGGGAGAACATAAAATTTGATTGAGCTATCTTCTCTGAAAACTGCAATTGCAAGAATCAAAGCTATTGGGTACATAAAGATACGTTGAATCCAACAGAGTTCACAAGGTATAAAACCACGAATTTCGCTAAAATATAGACTTCCAAGTACTGCAGTAATTGAAACAACCCAGGCGAGGTACAGTCCATATCGGTTTATTACTGAAGCGCTCATTGGGTTAGCTCCTTTTCAATTTGTTTTTTTATAGAGGTATAGTCGAATGGATTTTCAAGGATGACCCCATTAACTGCAATCGTCGGGGTCAGTGTAACATTGTATTTTTCTACGAGCGCCGCATCCATTTTAACTGATTCTAATCTAGAAGAACGACTTGATAGGTCTTCTCTAAATTTATTTAAATCTAGAGAAGGGACAGTCTTCGTCGCAATCTCTTCCATTTTCTCCACCGTAACCCATGGATTATCGTGTATTTGCACGTCAGGTTGAGCTTCATAAATAGCTTTGTGAAATTGCCAAAATGATTCTGGGTGATTTTTGTAAACAGATTCTGATGCAAGGGCAGCTAAAGTGGACTCATCTCCGTGAAACAAAACATTAATGTAACTAAAGGAAGCTTTCCCACTTTCAATGTAATCTTTTACAAGTTGAGGATAGATTGTTTCACCCCACTCTTTACACGAAGGGCATTTATAGTCTCCGAATTCTACAATTGATATCGGCGCTTCCTTTTTACCTATTGTAGGTTGATTATTAACTGATATCTTTTCATCTTGAACAATTTTAGTCTTTGATTTTTCGGAACTTTGATCATTTAAAAATAAAAAAGCTAAGACTGCAATTACTAATACGGATGTAAAAATAGTCAATAGTTGATTAGTTTTCAAAACAATTCACCTCTTTTATAAATTCGTTATTTCTTTTATCAGAATTATAGCTAAAAATACTAGAGTATCCTTAGTTTTTCAACATTGAATCCATGGACTTCTAAAAACGAAATCTATGAGTCAAACAAGTTACATTCTAACACATTCATGCAACTAAACTTTTATGCAGATGAAAGGAGGGCCAATTTATTTCTTAAAATACGTCTATTCCCCTTAATAATAGTGCATTTTAAAACAGGGCAAGAAAACTTTTAACTGTAGATAGACGAAAGCCAATAATCGTTGCATAGAATGACTAATATTTAAAGGATAAGTACCATACAGATAGTAAAAAACCATTCATGGGTCTTTACAACCAAAAAAACTACATATGAGGAGTCTATTATGAAGTCTAAACATAAATTTCGAATAAGCTTAGTAATTTCCTTGGCTTTATTAACTTCTTTTTTCTATCCCTTTAAGCTTTTAACTAGTGTTAACGTCCTAAACGTCGTACATGCAGAGGAATCTCTATTCATAACAACTGAAAATTTGAATTTGCGTTCCTCGTTCTCTTCAAAAAGCAAAGTCCTTTTGACGATTCCAAAAGGAAAAACCATTAAGAAGATAGGTGTATATGGAGAAGATAAATCCTGGTTTAAAGTTTCATTTAATTCAAAAATCGGTTATGTCTCAACGAAGTACGTGACGCCAAAACCTATACCTAAAAATTCAGTCAGTTCAATAAACACAATATATAAAACTAAAACTTCACTAAATCTGCGTAAGGGCCCATCTGTCAAATCACCCGTTTTAATGACTATCCCAAAGTCCAGCCCACTAATGTACCATGCTGCCTCAGGCCCTTGGTATAAAGTATCATACAATGGGACTCAAGGCTATGTGGCAAGTCAGTATGTAACCATATCGCCCTCGGCTATGAAGTCACGAAGTAAGCAAACGACCGAGATTCGCTCAAGCATGTCTTTAGTGAACTCAAAGGTCCTTATTACGATTCCAGCATCTACTGAAGTGACTGTACTAGGAAAATCGGGCACAACGGGTTCTTGGTTAAAAGTTATGTATAACGGTATTACAGGATTCACACCTGCTCGACATTATATAGTGCAAGTGGCACCGGGGGATTCTTTATCCACTTATCCAACATATATTACTATCGAAAATCTTAATTTACGTAACCAAGCGAGTCGTTACGGATCTATTTTGACAACAATTCCCTCAGGCACTTCGATTTCTGTCATATCGAAAAGCGCCAGTTGGTACAAGGTGCGATATAACAATCAAGTCGGTTACGTATCATCTGGTTTTGTGCAACCATTTACCGGAAAAACTCCTATAAAATCACCGGTGATTCCAGCTAACAAACACGTGATTTTAATTGACGCTGGACACGGTGGGGGAGATGCTGGTGCAGTGACTTCAAACGGTACAGTTCAAGAAAAAGTACTCACCCTAAACATTGCTAATCGTGTGGCCGACGAACTAAAGAAAAACTATGAGCTTTATGAAGTGAAACTAACGCGCTCAAATGATAGATACTTGTCACTTGTTGAGCGGACCAATCTATCAGAAAGGCTTGATGCTGACGCTTTCATAAGCGTCCACATTAATTCTTCACCTTCTTTCGCTACAGGTCATGAAGCACTCGTCCCTACTTCTAGCGCGTACACCACAAATCCATATGCGAACGCTAGCCGCAGATTAGGTGAAGTAATTAATCAAGAAATCGCCATGAACGTTCCAGATTTAAAAAATCGAGGCGTTAAGCGACAAGATGTCTATGTGGTAGGAAGAAACACGGTACCTTCTACTCTCATCGAATATGGCTTTATTGCTAACTCAGTAGATCGCTCCTATATGTCGGGAAGTAACATGATCAAAGCAACCGCCAAAGGAATTGATAAATTTATGAAGAGTTACTACTAAATAAACACCAAACAAATACTAACAAACGATTTGACCACTGAATTTGAGACAAAATGTCCTAAATTCAGTGGTCATCATTCATTTCCTCATCAAAATGGCATTATAAGTATTTCTCTTGATATACTCGAATGACAATAAACTCAAAAGAACAACTGACATAGAAATGAAAAGAAATAGAAATATAGATGGTGAAGTAATATTGATACAATGATTCCGGTTCGAGTTTTAATCATGATACGAATACTTTTATCCAGCAACGCATTTTTTATAATAGAGATAAGTTACGGAGGCAACAACATTGTTTACCATGAAAAAAATTATAGCTTCAACTTTACTTGGTGTTATGTTAGTTCAAAGCGCATCCCCTTCTTACGCTTTAAACTTGACTGAAAAACAAAAAAATATCCAGCAGAAGCAAGCGCAAAATTCTACAGAGCAACGTAAAGCTAATACGTCAATTCAGCAGCGTGAACAAGATATCACACTCGAAGAACAGAAACTGAATGACTTGGAATCCGAGTTACAGGATATTATCAATGAGGTCACCCAGAAGAAGGCTGAAATTCGGACAACCCAAAAGAAAATTGCTCAGATTCAAACTCAAATTAAAGAATTCCAGAAAAAAATGAGCTCTCAAAAGACATTGATGGAAGAACGCATGGTCACGATGCAAAAAAACGGTGGTTCTTCTATAAACTGGGCTGAATTTATTTTTGGTTCAAAAGACTTTGGTGATCTGGTTTCACGCATGATCACCGCAGGGACGATTCAAGAAAATGATCAAGAACTTTTCAAAGAATATCAATCAACAAAAAATAAGCTTCAAATTGCTAAAGCTGAATTGGACACTGAAAAAGATAAGCTTATTAGTCAAAAAGAAGAGCTAGAGAATAGTCAGAAAAAATTGAACGGCAAAATTAAAGTGCGGGCTGCTCAAATAAAAAAATTAGAGGCCGAAAAAATCCAGTTCACATCTAAATTGGTAAGCTTGCAACAAATGGAATCGACGCTTCAAGAACAAGAAAAATCAATTCAAGCAGAGATTGAAGCCCAAAGGCTTGAAGAACAAGCTAAAATTCGTACCAAAGAGGCTGCGCGTAAAGCTGCAGAAGCAAAAAGTGCCGAAAAAAATGAAATCAGCGAGAATAAAGCCTCTCTCGAAAAATCACCAAACTCTGAGAAAGTGGTAAACACTTCAAAGACTACGGATTCACTCGCTTCTCCAACAAGTGGCGGAGTTTTTCAACGTCCAACCTCAGGTATCGTAACCCAAGGATGGGGTCCAGCAGGCGGGGCCAATGGCTACAGCTTCCATAATGCACTAGATACAGCTGGACCAGTAGGAACTCCTATTATGGCTGCTCAAACAGGAACTGTAACTCGAGCAGGCTGGGGTGGACCTTATGGAAATCATGTCATCATTACGCATGTCATAGGCGGTCAAGTTTGGACTACCCTTTATGCTCACATGAGCTCATTGTCCGTTTCCGCCGGACAACGTGTGACCCGAGGACAGAACATCGGTGCGATGGGGAGTACCGGAAATTCGACCGGTTCTCATTTACACTTTGAAGTCCATCGAGGAAACTATTCGTACTCAGCTACAAGTGCAGGGAATACAGTCAACCCATCCCAATTTTTCTGAATTTCAGAGGCGAAATTGTTTAACACTATATAATTACTTCAGTAAATCACTTAATATTTAGACCACAGAATATTAGATGCCCCGTAAAAGTTGGACCTGATAATCTAATTTTTATGGGGCGATTTTTATGTCCGAAAGCTTTTAAAGTCTCGGTGACCAAACGCTAACTGACTCGCAAGAAAAACTTCAGAAAGTTAGGATGAGCTTTCGTTCGTGCCCCCACCCCCCTACGAGTGCCTGGGGAATACAATCTCAGGTGCGACATACACATTCACTATGTAGATATTAAAAACGATATGGATGGGTAGACAATCTTTAATCGATTCAATCTTGAAGTACAGACTCTTCTCTCCTTTGATGACCTTCAACTGGCAATATACGTCGAGACGAACCTTAGGTTACTAAGGCCGTGTCTAACGGTCGATG
The DNA here is from genome assembly GCF_018617135.1 of Exiguobacterium sp. s163. Taxonomy (GTDB): domain Bacteria; phylum Bacillota; class Bacilli; order Exiguobacteriales; family Exiguobacteriaceae; genus Exiguobacterium; species Exiguobacterium profundum. The sequence goes on along the minus strand of NZ_JACSJN010000012.1, from coordinate 3,264 downwards.
AGAAATTTACGGATATGAAGGTCCAAATTCAAACCTAGGTTGTCGAAGTCACCAGATGATCTATTTCATGATCCAACTTTTTGGATTAAGTTCAATTAATATCTTTTGAACTTAATATATAAAATTGAACTTAATATATAAAATGTACATTTCTTTATTTTTTATATAGAAAAGTAAACCAATCGAGCATACGACGCTCTATAAAGTCTTGAACCTTAAAAGTGACATGGGGTCTATGCTCGATAGCTAATAAGATTGCATGATCAGGTCACTTTTAATGTAATAATCAATACATCACATTTTCGTGTATGTTAATATTAAATCGTTTAAAGGAGAGAAAAAAGATGGCAAGGTTTTTTTCACTGTTGATTGTTTTGTTAGTATTATCTGGTTGTGGAAGTACAGTAAGCAATAATGGACCTGAAGTGATTCCAGAATTAATTGATGTACAATTTAAAACAGATCCTGAAATAGTAAAAGCAAACGAAGTTATTGAACTTATAGCAACTGTTTCTCAAGGAAACGAGAAAGTAGACGATGCGGATAAAGTTGAATTCGAGATATGGAAAGAAGGCCAAGAGGAAAGCCAACACGAAAAAATTGAAGCCAATTATCAACAAGACGGACTGTATGTAATTTCTTATATTTTTGAAGAGCCCGGTAAATACTTTATATATTCACATACGACAGCAAGAAGCTATCATTCTATGCCCAAAAACGAAATATTAGTAAAATAATAAATTTTAATTATTACAATTAATAATATAGACGAGCTAATCCATGATGAAAAAACTCGTTTTTATTGAATCGCGCGACAACATCAACCTTGTGATATATGCTCGAAAAATACCAATTTTATGATATATCCTTTCCGCTCCAATGTCTGATACGTCCATTCCGTCGCTCCACCTTGGAAACTACCATCAGTTGTATGCTTATATGTAGGAATATAAACGCGAGTCAAATAGAGTCACATTGCTCAAACGCATCCTCAAAAACTCGAAGGATGCGTTTTTTGTCCTGCTGAGTATTGCGGATACAGAGAGCCACTAGTGCGGACGACTGAGCGAGTCAATATGAAGAAAAAGGCCATCGACTCATCGATGGCCAAGATCTTAGCTTATCCCTAGCCCGTGGTGTTCCCTCATTGAGGTTTCGCCATCGACCAGGATTTTATAGGAGTCGTGTACGATCCTGTCGAGAATTGCGTCCGCGATTTGGGCCTGTCCTAGATTCGAATGCCACTCCGCGTGGCGTTAGACGCGCCCACGCTCTTGCTTTTGACGTTGCCCTTACGCTCCGTGCCTCCCGTTAGAAAGGGCCAGGAACATAGAGATGCGTTTTAAAGCAGCTCTTGTTATCGGGCCGTCAGGGAGGCAGCGGTGCGATGAGCGACTTCGCCTCCTGGCGTTAGACGCTCACGCATGAGCCCGGATCACCATTCCTTCTCCCATGCCCCGTCTTCAGACACGCCCCAATCTTTGAACCGATACTTGATGAGCCAATGGACATGCATCACTTCATATTCGAATACACCCTTGGATAGCTCTGAGACGACGAAGCTGACTTCTCCATCCGCCACCACCCATGTCCCGTATAGATACACTTTCTTGATCGGACGCTCTTCTGCATCCAGATAGATCAGCACCCGGAAGTAAGGCGAGTTCCGTCCGTCATCGAACCGGACGACCTTCTCGACGCAATGTTCCCTGTCGACGACACGCATCCATTCGGGATGTTCCATCAGTTCCGAGAACACCGTCCGGACGAACGGATCCAATCCAGCGAACGCATAGTCATCAAGCAGCCCCTCATCCATCACGTCTCCCCCCTTCCGCTTCGCTATAGAACGATTCCCCGTCCAGAGCCAGTTCAGTCCTTGTTCATGAAACTACAGAAATGACGACTTTAAAAAATGTATACATGTATACGCGTATACAAATCTACATGTATACATGTATACAAATATTTTTGTTCTTATGTACGACGATTCCGTCGAATCATATTGGTATTGAAAAAGACGGTGAGGTGGGTCAAGCGTTCTCCTTCCTTCACATCACAAAGAAGATCCATGCTCACAAGTTTTAAGTCGTCAAAATCTTCTTGGAGCCGGTCAGGAAGGCGTCGAAGTAATACCTCCGTCATCTCGTCCATCGTCTGTTGATCTAGTTGGTAGCTGTCCTCCTGAATCATCCTCTCCTGTTGATAGCCTCATGATACCTCGCATCCACGTAAGCAACATCTCAGGATATTTCACGTAAGCCCTGGTGTTGTTTCAAACAAGCCCTAGGGCTTGTTTAGAAAACATGCTCATTTTCAATAAACAAACCGTGTTTTCACTTCTGTCATTTCATCAAATAGTCTTCTTACGAGACAGACCAAAACAACGTCCAACCTTCACACACGAACCATCGCGTTTTCGTCATGCGAAAACGACCCTTTTCCGGATCCCGCTCTATGGATCCAGGCGAGAGCAACGCGAGTCGCCCATCCAGTCAAAGAAAAACGTACGTTTTTCTTCCTTGTCCTTACCGGACGGACCGGGACCGGTCCCCCGGCCCCACTCCATTCCGTTCAACCCATGTAACCTCGCTGTTTCATGCTGACGTACGACTCGGCCGCTCCGAGGATGAGATGGTCGAGCACCGGGATGCCGATGAGGTCCCCCGCCTCATGTAACCGTTCGGAGACGAGGATGTCCTCCCGGCTCGGCGTCGGGTCCCCGCTCGGGTGCTGATGACAGACGATGAGGCACGAGGCGTTGTTCAAGATGGCGCATTTGAAGACCTCCCGTGGGTGGACGACACTCGAGTTGACGCTCCCGACGTGTGCCCGGTGGACGCCGATGACCCGGTTCTTTGTGTTGAGCATGATGACGAGGAACACTTCACGGTCGTCGTCCCCGATGAACGAGGAACCGATTTGTCGGGCACTGTCCGGTGATTGGATGATGGCGTGCTCGAGAGCGACCATCTCCTCGCGAATCTCTTGTTTGATACGAATGACCTCGATGATGGATGTAAGTTCCATGATGGTTTGTCCCCTTTCGGATAAGCCGAGCTCAGAACGAACACCGTTGTGCGTCCTGTTGACGGGAACGAAGCGAGCGTCGGGAGACGGTGCAAGGGCGACCGCAGGGAGAGCCTCAAAAAAATGCGTAGAGCAAACGGAGGGACAGGCTTCCGTAGCCAACGAGCGAAAAGCCTCGCTTTGAGCCTAAAGCGAAGGAAGACGGGCCGGAGGGCGCGTCATTTTTTTGACGTC
>NZ_JACSJN010000011.1:0-38526 GCF_018617135.1 Exiguobacterium sp. s163 | reverse complement strand
TTAAATTGACGAAGCTTGCGCTTCATTCAAAAATGGTAAAACTTATTTTTGCCTCATCGTTCAGTTTTCAAAGTTCGTCTGCCGCTCTTAGCGACTCATTTATAATAGCACCTGTGATTATATCCGTCAACTATAAAAAGAAAGTTTTTTAAAAAAGAATAAATAAAGACGATTCCATTTCATTTTGTTGAAAGGAATCGCTAGTTTCTTCTTATTGAAATGCAACAATGCTCACATCGGTTAATCGCGATAAATCATATTCTTTCTCCCCTGTCGCTTCAAGCACAATCGGTTGTTCAACACGATTCGTATAGGCATGTATCGTTCCTCGTACTCCACTGCTCAATAAAACAGGGCGACCGATTTCATAAAATCCAAGTAATGTCGCAAGAAGCGACAAAGCTTCTCCATCATAGGCTTTGTTCTGCCACATATAGAAATATGCTTCCTCTGGAGAGAGCGGCTTTCGGAACGTTCGGGGTGCTGTTAACTGACAGAAGCGATCGGCGACAATAAATAGAGGAGAGGCTGGATTCAACTCGCGTTCCGTCAGACGTTTTGGAAACCCGGATCCATCCAATCGCTCATGATGCTCGGTGATCAATTGATACACTCTTCCTCGTAACGTTTGCGTACTCGGGAGCATCGATGCCGAAACGAGTGGGTGTTGATACAATAGCTCCCGTTCCATTTTTGTGAAATAACGCATATGAGACCATTTCCGAATTTTAGCGTAGCTCGCGTCTGCAAAATAAGAAGCAATCCCGTAATCAAATTGGAGTTGATGTTCGTCCCCTCGATATTTCGATAAGGCACGGGCGACGAGCGCCCGATAAACGGAATGGTAAATGACATGATTTTTCCGCAACGGCTGATGCGTAAAGAAATGAACGATCGCTGTAAGCGGAACTTCCTGACGAAATAGTTGATGAATGAATTCTAGACCTTCATATGGGTTAGGTGCGATCCGTTCTTCCCACTGATTATAATGTTTCTCATATTGAAGGACCTGATTACAGAGGCGCTGTTCTTCTTTAGACGTGAAGAGCTTCTGTTCAACAGGTGCGACATCGATATCTTCGATTTTTAAGAAACGGAGCAAACGCAAATGTTCATTGGTTAAGTGGATTCCGGCTTCTAAAGAAGAAACGGGTGACAATAGCGTCATCCCAACATGTACAGTAGATAAGTTCAAACGCACGCGAATCCCTCCTAATATATGAAAAGGTCGAACGGAAACACCGTTCGACCTCTCGTCTTACTCATTCACATCAGACGATTCGTCGGTTTCAGGTGCTTCATCCTCAAACCCATTCTCCAAATCGACTGCTGATTCCTCTTCTAACTCATCTTTTTTCAACTTTGCAATGGTCGCCAAACGATCGCCCTCTTCGATGTTCATTACTTTCACACCGCGAGTACTTCGACCCATTTGAGAGATCGTTTGCGAATCGATCCGAATCGCAACACCGAGCTCGGTCATCAACATGATGTCATCGTCTTCATCGACGACACGCATCCCGACGACTGTTCCACGATCTGTCTTAATTCCAATGATACCGGAACCACCACGACCTTGTGTGCGGAACTGCTCCATGGCCGTACGTTTTCCGTATCCTTTTTCCGTGATAATCAAGACGTCTTGCGTGGTGCGAACGATTTCCATCGAGACGACCAAATCGTCCTCCTTCTTCAATCGAATCGCGCGAACGCCTCGTGCTGTACGTCCCATCGAACGAACTTCTCCTTCGAGAGGGAAGCGAATCGACATCCCTTGTCGTGTAACGATTAACATTTCATCGTCGCTCTTCGCTAAACGAACCGTGACGAGTTCATCTGTCTCATTCAAACTGATGGCACGTAGACCGTTTTTGTTGATTCGGGCGTATGCCGAAAGTGGCGAACGCTTAATCAATCCTTCTTTCGTGATGAAGACGAGAGACAACTGCTCGTCTGCCACTTCTTCCGATTCATCCTGTGTCTCTTCCGTTACCGTTTGGTTAGCCAAGTAACTATTGAAATCGACCGGAATCATCGTTTCGACTTTTTCACCTTTGTCGATTTGAAGCAAGTTGATGATTGGCATCCCTTTCGCGGTACGGCTCATCTCAGGAATTTCGTATCCTTTGAGACGGAAGACGCGTCCGAAGTTTGTGAAGAACAGGATGGTATCGTGTGTCGACGCGGAGAGCAGACGAAGCACAAAGTCTTCATCGTTCGTTCCCATACCTTGTTTCCCGCGACCACCACGGCGCTGAGTCCGATATGAATCCGACGGGATCGACTTGATATATCCTTCGCTCGTGAGCGTAATCATCATGTCGCGAACCGGAATCAAATCTTCGTCCTCGAGTTCAACGATATCCGTACGAATCACCGTACGACGAGCATCACCATATCGCTCTTTGATTTCGATCAATTCGTTACGAATGATATCGAGGAGCAATTCTTCGTCTCCGAGAATCGCACGAAGTTCTTCGATTAACGCTTTCACTTCACGATATTCGCCTTCAATCTTCTCGCGTTCCAAACCAGTCAAGCGTTGGAGACGCATATCTAAGATGGCTTGCGTCTGTTCAGTCGAAAGTCCAAAGCGAGCAATCAACTTTTCACGAGCCTCGTCACCTGTACGTGTGCTACGGATGATGGCGATGACTTCATCCAAGTGATCCAAGGCAACACGAAGACCTTCTAAAATGTGGGCACGTGCTTCCGCTTTGTCTAAATCGAATTGCGTCCGACGACGTACGACCTCTTTTTGGTGTTCGATGTAGTAATAGATCGCTTGTTTGATGTTCAACGTTTTTGGACGACCGCCTACAAGCGCGAGCATGTTAACACCGAACGTCGTTTGCATCGGTGTTTGCTTGTACAAGTTATTCAAGATGACACTCGCATTCGCGTCGCGGCGAACTTCAATCACGATGCGCATCCCGTTACGGTCTGATTCATCGCGTAAGTCCGTGATTCCCTCGATTTTCTTGTCGCGAACCAAATCGGCAATCTTTTCAACGAGACGCGCTTTGTTGACTTGGTAAGGAATCTCGTGCACGAGGATCCGTTCACGGCCATTTTTCAAGACTTCGATTTCAGCTTTCGCACGCATCGTAATCGATCCGCGTCCAGTTTCATATGCACGACGAATCCCACTACGTCCCAAAATCTCTCCCGCAGTCGGGAAATCAGGACCCGGGATATGTTGCATCAATTCTGCAATCGTGATGTCCGGGTTGTGAGAAAGCGCCAGTACACCGTCGATGACCTCGTTCAAGTTATGAGGCGGAACGTTCGTCGCCATCCCAACGGCAATCCCGCTCGTCCCGTTCACAAGGAAGTTCGGGAAACGTGCCGGAAGTACGACTGGTTCTTTTTCTTCACCATCGAAGTTTGGTTGATAATCAATCGTGTTTTTTCCGATGTCTCGTACGAGTTCCATCGCAATTTTAGACATACGTGCCTCGGTATAACGCATCGCAGCGGCCGAGTCGCCATCGACTGAACCGAAGTTCCCGTGACCGTCGACTAATTCGTAGCGATAACTGAAGTCCTGAGCCATGCGGACCATCGTCTCATAAACGGCTGAGTCACCGTGTGGGTGGTACTTACCGATGACGTCCCCGACGACACGCGCCGACTTCTTATGTGGCTTGTCCGCGCGAATACCTAGTTCGTTCATCGCATATAAAATACGACGGTGAACCGGCTTTAATCCATCTCGCACGTCCGGAAGGGCACGTGATACGATGACGCTCATCGCGTAGTCCATGAACGACGTTCGCATCTCCTGGCTAATATTTATATCCTTGATATTTTCTTGTTCTGCCATTCGTTATTGCCTACCCTTCTTATTAAATATCGAGGTTCTTCACGTAATGGGCGTGAGATTGAATAAAGTCACGGCGTGGTTCGACGTTGTCACCCATGAGCGTTTCGAAGATTTCATCCGCTTCGATCGCATCTTGAAGATCGACACGAAGCATCGAACGCGTTTCCGGGTTCATCGTCGTATTCCATAGCTGTTCAGGATCCATCTCTCCGAGACCCTTGTAACGTTGAACGCTATAACGTGCATTTTCAGGAAGTTGTGCAATCGCCGCCTGCAACTCCCGGTCGTTTTGAACGTAGATGGTTTCTTTCCCGTGCTTCACACCATAGAGTGGTGGTTGCGCGATATAGACATATCCACTTTCAACGAGTGGGCGCATGTAACGATAGAAGAACGTCAACAACAACGTCCGAATGTGCGCACCATCGACATCGGCATCGGTCATGATGATGAGTTTGTGATAGCGTGCTTTCGATAAGTCAAACTCATCGGCAATCCCTGTTCCGAGAGCCGTGATAATGGTCCGGACTTCTTGGTTGGCCAAAATCTTATCAAGACGTGCTTTCTCAACGTTGATGATTTTCCCTCGAATCGGAAGGATGGCTTGGAAGTGACGATCACGTCCAGATTTCGCAGAACCTCCCGCCGAGTCACCCTCAACGATGTATAGTTCAGATTTCGATGCATCTTTTGACGAACAGTCTGCCAATTTCCCTGGCAATGAACTGACTTCGAGAATCCCTTTACGACGTGTCATCTCGCGTGCACGTTTCGCAGCAAGGCGCGCACGTGCCGCCATCAAGCCTTTGTCGACGATGAGGCGACCGACCGACGGGTTCTCGAGTAGGAACTGTTCGAACGTGTCGCTGAACAACGTATCGGTTGCCGTACGCGCATCGGCATTCCCGAGTTTCGTCTTCGTCTGTCCTTCAAACTGGGGAGCCGGGTGCTTGACGGAAACAATCGCCGTCAACCCTTCACGGACATCATCCCCTGAGAGGCTACCATCGGCTTCCTTCATCAATCCGAATCGCTTCGCATAATCATTAATGGCACGGGTGAGCGCCGTCTTAAATCCTGTCTCGTGCGTCCCACCTTCATGCGTCGGAATGTTATTCGTAAATGAGTAAATGTTACTTGCGAAACCTTCGTTGTATTGAAGCGCAATCTCGACTTCGATTCCATCTTTCGTCCCGTGTACGTACACAGGCTCTTCATGAATCGACGCTTTTGACCGGTTCAAGTGCTCGACATAAGACTTGATTCCGCCCTCATAGTGATAGTTCCGTTCAATCGTCTCGTCACTACGATCATCTTTAGCCACGATTCGTAACCCTTTGTTCAAGAAGGCGAGCTCACGTAAGCGTGTCGCTAACAGATCAAAGTCATATTCGAGTGTTTCTTGGAAGATGTCCCCGTCTGGGAAGAAGCGGACCGTCGTCCCTGTCGTGTCGGTCGTCCCGACGATTTCGAGTTCACCTTGTGGGACACCACGTTTGAACGATTGGTAATATACGTTTCCATCGCGACGAACGAACACTTCAAGTTTCGTCGATAAGGCGTTAACAACTGACGCCCCGACACCGTGAAGACCACCTGATACTTTGTATCCGCCACCGCCGAACTTACCACCTGCGTGCAACACCGTGAAAATAACTTCAACGGCAGGTCGACCTGTTTTCTTTTGAACGTCGACCGGAATCCCACGTCCGTTGTCTTCAACAACGATCGAGTTCCCTGGCTCGACCGTCACTGTGATCGTGTCACAATAACCAGCGAGCGCCTCATCGATTGAGTTATCGACAATCTCCCATACTAAATGGTGGAGACCGCGAGAGCTTGTGGAACCGATATACATCCCTGGACGTTTACGGACAGCCTCTAGGCCCTCAAGGACTTGAATCTGGTCGGCGCCGTACGCTTGCAATTCTTTTTCATTTTCATTACTCATCGGTTATTTTCACCTACTATACATGATTTGGTGTTCCCTCTTGCCACGATTACACAGACTCCGTTTCAACCTCACCTTGTTTCACGTGAAACACTTTAGCTTGTTGAATGGTCTCATGTGCAATCCCGTCAATGTTTGTTGTAGTCAAAATCGTTTGTACTTTCCGTCCCATCGTATCGAGGAGATGGGTTTGGCGATGATCGTCAAGCTCAGATAACACATCGTCTAATAACAACAGAGGATATTCGCCTACTTCTTCATGAATCAATTCAATCTCAGCTAGCTTCAATGACAAGGCCGCCGTTCGTTGCTGACCTTGTGAACCGAACGTTTGAACGTTTCGATTGTTGACATACAATTCAAAATCGTCACGATGCGGACCGAACAAGGTCACACCTCTTCGTCGTTCGTTCTCTCTTATTTTATCAAACTTTTGACGATACGTTTCAAACATCTGTTCTTTTGAGAAGCGTTCTTTTTGGAACGTGTCAGAAACGTATTGAATCGTCAGTGTTTCGAGATCTCTCGTGATTCCGGAATGGATGGGATTGGCCCATTTTTCGAGCTGGTCGATGAAGTGATAGCGTCGCATCACGATTTTTACGGCAAGTTCAATCAATTGGTCCGTCAATACTTCGAGTAACGTCTCGTCGCCACCTTTTGTGGATAACTGCTTCAACAAGGCATTCCGTTGTTTCAACGTCTTCAAGTATTGATTGAGCTCGTGTAAGTACACGGGACTGACCTGACCGATTTCCATATCTAAAAATCGCCGTCTCCCTTGCGGACTGCCTTTGACGATGGCTAAGTCTTCTGGGGCGAACAAGACGACGTTAAATGCGCCGACATAGTCACTGAGACGACGTTGTTCCAAATGATTGAGCTTTGCTTTCTTGCCTTTAGGAGAAAAAGAGAGACTCTGCACCGATTCGCCCGTCCGTTTATGAATCCGTCCTTCGATACTCGCAGCATCGGCTTCCCAACCGATTAACTCACGGTCTTGTGTCGTCCGATGCGATTTTGCGAGCGCAAGTACGTAAATCGATTCGAGAAGATTCGTTTTTCCTTGGGCGTTCTCACCAATCAGAACATTCGTCTGTTCTGAAAAATCTAGCTCGAGGGTTTCGTAGTTGCGATAGTTTTGCAATCGGATCGACTTTAAATGCACGTCAGTTTCCCTCGATTTGATATTCCCCGAAGCCTTCGACTTCGATTGTATCTCCATCTCTTAATTTACGACCGCGGCGCTGGTCCTGCTCACCGTTCACTTTAATCATGACATCCTCTAAAAAGAACTTTGCTTGTCCCCCACTTGAGATGATATCTGCTAATTTTAAAAATTGTCCGAGCGTTACATACTCGGTTGTAATCGACACTTTTTCCATGTCGTCACTTCCTTTCTCACATGCTGATCTGAAAAAATCGCCATACATATTAGTTTATCGAAAATCGTCGAATAAGGCAAAAAGAGGGATGACAAGGCAAGACACCTCATCATCCCTATCCGCAGCTTACGATGTGCGGACTGGCAAAATCAGTTGAAGAACACTATCTTGTTCAACCGGTCGTAAAATGAACGGTCGCATCGAACCCGTGAACTGGATTTCGATTTCAGATGCATCGAGTGCGCGGAGCGCGTCCATCACGAATTTCGAGTTGAAGGAAATTTTTAGTTCTTCTCCTTCAAGAGACAGGATGCTGACACGTTCCGATACTTTTCCGACTTCCGGCGAGTGTGAAGAGACTTCAACTGCCGTTGTATCTTCCGCCACAAATTTAATGACGTTGTTGCGATCGGCACGTGCTAAGAGCGATGCACGGTCAATGGCCTGTAAGAACTCTTTCGCATTCATCCGAACGGCTGTACGATATTCTTCCGGAATGAGACGTGACGTGTCTGGATAGGCACCGTCTAACAAACGAGAGAAGAATGAGATGTTTTTCATACGGAATAAAATTTGTTGGTCCGTTAAGATGATTTCAATCGGCAACTCTTCACGGTCGAGTAATTTTGCCAATTCGTTGAGTGAGCGACCAGGAACGACGACATTTTGGAACGTCAAATCGTTATCTGTCTCAAATCGCGCACGACGAAGCGCCAGACGGTGGCTATCCGTTGCGACACATGTAAGGAAGCCCTTCTCTGCTGAGAAGTTAACCCCTGTCAATACGGGACGTGTCTCCTGTGAAGAAACAGCGAAGCTCGTCTGACGGATGATCGTCTTCAATAGATCAGCCGGCAAATAGAAGCGACGATCACTCGCAAGTTCAGGTAGGCGTGGATATTCATCCGGGTCAAGACCGTTTAAATGAAACTCTGCTTGACCAGACTCAATGCGCGTCATGAAGTTCGGTGAAACTTCGAGTGTGACCTCGTTCGTCGGTAACTTCTTCACAATTTCTCCTAAGAAGCGTGCGTTCAACACGACGCTTCCAGCACGTTGAATTTGAATGAGTTCAATTCCACCCTCTTCGATTGGAATCAAGCGTTCAATCGAAATCTCGGTATCACTTCCTGTCAGTGTTAAGCCATCCGCATGTGCCTCAAGTTTCAAGCCTGTCAAAATTGGAATGGTCGTTCGTGAAGCCACAGCTTTTGATACGTCTTGTACGGCTTGCATGAATACATCTCGTTGAATCGTTAAATGCATGTGGATAATTCCTCCTAAGGTGAAATGAGTCCATTTCCTAATAATATAATAGTATTAATTAAGTCATAATAGTAATAAGGGCTGTGGATACTGGGGATAAGTCCCCTAATCCATACGTGTTAAGCCATTTCGCTTGTGAATAACTTGTGGATAACTAAGGTGGTTTATCCACAGGATATCCACAGAGAATTCTTCATTAGTTAGAAAGTGCCTTCTTCAACGTTTGAATCGTCTCTTGCATTTCCACATCGTTCTTTAGAAGGGTGCTAATTTTCTCATGCGCGTGAATCACGGTCGTATGATCACGCCCTCCGAACTCTTCCCCGATTTTTGGCAAGGAACTCTCCGTCATCTCCCGCGAGAGATACATTGCGATTTGACGTGGGAATGCCAACGTCTTCGTTCGCTTTTTCGAGTTCAATTCTTCTACTTGAATGTTGAAGTGTTGACCGACAACTTCTTGAATGTCGCGAATGACAATTTTCTTCGCTTCCTGGACAGGCATGATATTATGAAGCGCTTCGGCTGCCACGTCCGGGTCGATTGGTCGCCCGACAAGTTTTGCATAAGCGACGACTCGTGTCAGCGCCCCTTCTAGTTCCCGAATGTTCGTATCGATTTGATTCGCGATATACAGCATGACTTCATTCGAGATATCAAGCCCTTCCGCCGTCGCTTTTTTGCGGAGAATCGCAATTCGCGTCTCAAGGTCCGGTGGCGTGATGTCTGTGATTAAGCCCCACTCGAAGCGTGAACGAAGTCGATCTTCTAGCGTCGGGATTTCTTTTGGTGGTCGATCACTCGAAATCACGATTTGTTTCTGATCGTTGTGCAACGCATTGAACGTGTGGAAAAACTCTTCCTGGGTTTGTTCTTTCCCTGCTAAAAACTGAATATCATCAATCAATAGTACATCAATGTTTCGATAACGGTTCCGGAACTCACCGGTCTTATTATCTCGAATCGAATTGATGAATTCATTCGTGAACTTCTCAGAAGAGACATAGGCAATACGGGCCCCTGGTTTTTGACCTTTTACATAGTGACCGATCGCATGCATCAAATGTGTCTTACCAAGTCCAACGCCTCCATAAATGAAGAGCGGGTTATACGCACGTGCCGGCGCTTCGGCGACAGCAAGTGATGCGGCGTGGGCAAAACGATTCCCCGATCCGATGACAAACGTCTCGAAAATGTATTTGTCATTCAGTTGACCAAGATCCCCTTCCTCTTTTGAAGGTAATAGCACGGGTTGTTCTTTTGTTTCTGTCACGGCGATGGACTCATGTGACGATCCATCCGTTGGAGCATACTTGTGTGCTTGAGATTCCTCGATGAAATGAATTTCAAGCTTGTTGTTTGTGATCTCTTCAACCGTATCTTGTAACAGCGATAGATACTGTCGCTCTAACCACGTGACGATAAAACTGGCGGGTGCCGACACAACGAGCGTCGTTCCCATCAACGATATCCCCTCGGTTGATTTTAACCACATGTCAAAACTGGCTTTTGGAGTTCGTTCTTCTTCCTCGATTACCGATAAGACATTTCTCCAAATCTCGCGAGCATTCTTCAATGAAAGACCTCCTTTACTCACATGTTGGGTAAAACTTATTCACACGATATACACATACACTATTCTATAGTAGAAACTAGGGTTATCCCCAGAGAACAAAAACTGTGGATAAAGTTATCCACATGGTGTTCATTATGGGGATAACACTTATCCACAGCCTGTGTATATCTTGGAATCACGAATTGTTCATCCACAAGTTTGTGCACATTCAGTTTAGCAAAATAAAATAGACGTGGCAATGCTTTTCGGTATTTATCCACAGATAAAGAAAAGTATCCACACCCACTTATCCACATGCTGTGTGTTTTGTGGATAACCTGTGGATATATTGTGGATAAAGCAATAATGATGGAGTGTTGGGTGAAAAAGTTATACACAAAAGAGGAAGAAGTGAAATGAAAGATTGTTTTTGTAAAAGAAGAAAATGAAAAAATCAATAATGAGAATGTGAAAAAAGAGGAGTTATTCACATATAAATGTGGATAACTTCGTGATTTTGTGGATAAAATGGCTCAACGTGGCTATTTATAAAGACCGTTTATAAAATACGTAAAGGTTGTGTATACATTCTTCGACCTACTCGTCCTGTGGGTACGATCGAATCCATGTGGATGAATGCTTTCTGAGCGCCTCGTAATACGAATTCGAAAACCATCCGAAAATACATTGACAATTGTTGAATCGATTTATATAATCTTAAAGACTGCCTTAAATGAAACTATAACTTGCTAATAGAGCGTTAATCTTGAGGAGGTGCTGTAACCATGAAACCAACTTTCAACCCTAACAACCGTAAGCGTAAGAAAGTTCACGGATTCCGTGCACGCATGGCGACTAAAAACGGTCGCAACATTCTTGCTGCTCGTCGTCGTAAAGGCCGTAAAGCCTTGACTGTATAATTTCGAACGAAGATTGCCCGGGGATCCTTTCCTCGGGCAATTTTTTAGTTTGTCACAGAAACGTAGTATTTCATGGATTCTCCCTCGTTCAAATGATGTGGATATGATATGATGTTAGTTGACGATTTTTGAAGCGAAGGATGGAGTGAGAATTTTGAAAAAAGAATACCGCCTGCAAAAGAATGAAGAGTTCCAAGCGGTGTTTCGCGAAGGACGCTCCGTGGCCAATCGTCAGTTTGTCGTCTACACGCTCAAAGCGGATCAAACGCATTTCAGAGTGGGTCTTTCCGTCAGCAAGAAGCTTGGAAATGCTGTGGAACGGAACCGGATGAAACGATTGATGCGTGAGTCGCTTCGCTTGCTCGAACCAAACGTTGCACCGAATGATTATGTCATCATCGCTCGAAAACCTGCGACCGCATTGACGCAGTCGGAAGTGACCGAGAGTTTGAAACACGTATTCAAACGGGCTAAGGTTTGGCAAAAGCAAGGCCGGTGACCATGACAATCTGAATTTGTTCTCTCATATAATTAGAGTCTGATAAGATTGCCCGATCGACGTGTGCGTTAAAAAGAATTGATAAAGAAAGCGTAGGAGGAACTATGAGCAAAAAGCTAAAATTAGGATTACTCGCTGCCATGACCGCGGTCATCATGCTGATGGCAGGCTGTGTGGATCCGTCTACCATCCAAGCCGAACCAGTAACGGCTGACACAGAAGGTTTCTGGGCGAAGTACTTTGTATGGCCGCTCGCATGGCTTTTGAAGGAAGTTGCTTACTTGGTCGGTGGCCAGTGGCAATACGGGATTTCAATCATCATCGCGACGATTATCGTCCGGTTATTGATTCTCCCACTCATGATCAAGCAGACGAAGAGTATGGGTGCGATGCAAGTGTTGCAACCAGAAATGCTGAAGCTTCGTGAAAAGTACAGCTCAAAAGACCAGGAAACACAACGTAAACTCCAAGAAGAGATGATGAAGCTTTATCAGGAATACCAAATCAACCCGCTCGCGGGATGTTTGCCGATCTTGATTCAAATGCCGATTCTCTTCGCATTCTATGATGCGATTCGCCGTACACCTGAGATTTTCGAAGCGAACTTCTTATGGTTCGACCTCGGTGCTCCGGATCCAACGTTCGTCTTGCCGATCTTAGCGGCAATCTTGACGTTCGCACAACAAAAAATCTCAATGGCGGGTCAAGAACAGAACCCCCAGTTGAAGATGATGCTTTATATCTTCCCGGTTATGATCTTCGTCATGTCGATCAACCTTCCAGCTGCCCTTTCGTTATACTGGGTAGTCGGTTATATCATCTCGATCATCGTCACGATGGCCATCATGCTCCCGATGCGTGAGAAGATGAAGGTTGCGGCTGAAGCGAAGATTGCTGCGAAAGAAGCAGAGCGTGCAGCGCTTGCCGAAGAAGAGAAGAAAAACAAAAAGAAAAAACGTAAATAATCATGAAGCTGGGTGTCTCCTGACGCTCAGCTTTTTTTGTGGGATTGCAAGCCGGTCAGAGGGGAATAGAGATAGAAATGAGTAAACGGAGGTGTGGGAAAATGGAGGCATTCATTCAGCGTTTGGAACGTTCGACGTTATGGCAAGCGGTCATTTACTTTGTACTTGGTGTTCTCATTCTGTTATATCCTCGATTTTTCTTTGATGTCATGGTGTATGTCATTGCCGGTTATTTAGCAATCATGGGGATTTGGATGATCTTTCAAGGGTTGCGTCGACGTCAGGGAGGGTTGCCACCCACTTTCTTTATGGGTCTCATCTATTTGATTTTGGCAGCGGTCGTCTTTTTCTTCGCAGAGACGCTAGCTAGTCTTCTCCCGATTTTGATCGGAGCCTTGTTCTTATTCGGTGGAATTATCCGCCTGATTCAGGCACTCGGTTACCGTCAATCGATGTCGGGACGATGGCTTTGGTTTTTGATTGGAAGTCTATTGTGGATAGGTGTCGGGATTCTCATGTTGACGAATCCGTTCAGTAGCCTACTTGTCTTGTTCCAACTATTCGGCGGCATTCTCATCGCCATCGCGATACTGGAACTGTTCCTCTATTTCACGATTCGTTCGACGAAACGCCAAGCAAGATACTAAAAAACAAGCCGCCCTATATGCCAGGACGGCTTTTTTCTCGTTGAATCAACTGTTCCATGAACGGTCCGAACACGTTGTAGCCAGGTAGTGATGCGAAAAAAGTTTGCTCTACCTGAAGTTGCTCCAGATAGATGTGGGCGGCTTTTTCGTGTGAGGCGGGGGTCAAATGGTCATAAAATGAGCGGAGGTCGATTTCTTGTCGCTGCGTCACATCTTTTAAACCAAGGGAAGCCCGGTCCGGTGTGTGGTGAGCGGCTAACACATATGCGAAATGGACCATTCCTTGCCGGAGCATCTCCGTTGCCCACATCGCGTTGCCTCGATTGCGTGATTTTGTATATTGGAAAAAGAACCACACGGTATCGAACGCATGGTCACTGATTGCCGCTTCGTCTAATTGTAAGGAAGTGGCGTGTCTAGCAAGTCGCTGTTGTGGGTCGTAGAGCACATGAATCGAGTCTTGATGATTCAACGTCTCTTGCGTGACCGTGAACAGGTCGAGGTGAAGAAAATCATCAAAGACGGCGATGAGTTGTGGAGCGACGATGTGAATCTCGTCTTTTAACAGAATCGGACGATAGGCGGTTACATGCTCGAGGCGTCTAGATAGAAAGGAGACCTCTTCATCGGGGTGTACCATGACATAGAGGTCGATATCTGAATGTTCATCGGCTTCTCCCCGACCGAATGAACCCTTCATAAAAATCGCTTGAACCGCTTCATCGTGCTGTAATCGTTCGGTGATGATTCGGATTGCGTCTTGCTGTTTCATCTTTAGATCATCTCTCTCCTATGTAAATATATTCCTTTATTGTACGAAAACGATGAGTCGAATGGCAATGACTTTATCAATGGTCCAACTCTTTCGTTCAAGTCGAATATCGTGTATAGTAGGTTCGTTATGCATATGATAGAAGAAGATGTTTAGGTTTGGAGGGAGAAAGATGCTAGAGTTTGACACGATTACAGCGATTTCGACGCCGATGGGTGAAGGTGCCATCGGGATCGTCCGACTATCGGGCGATTTGGCGGTCGAAACGGTGAACAATGTGTTTTCTGGGAAAGACTTAACAACAGTCGATTCACATACGATTCATTATGGAACGTTAAAATATCCTAATACGGGCGAAATCGTCGATGAAGTCATGGTCAGTATTATGCGCGCGCCGAAGACGTTTACGCGAGAAGATGTCGTCGAAATCAATTGTCACGGAGGCGTCGTAGCGGTCAATCGTGTCCTTGAGCTCATTCTCGATCAACCCGACATCCGTCTAGCAGAACCGGGCGAGTTCACGAAGCGCGCCTTTTTAAATGGTCGGATCGATTTATCTCAGGCGGAAGCGGTCATGGATTTGATTCGCGCGAAGACGGACCGAGCAATGAACGTTGCGATGGCGCAAATGGAAGGACGTTTGTCACGCCTCGTTCGCGAGTTACGTCAACAATTGCTCGAGACGATTGCGGCGGTCGAGGTCAACATCGACTATCCAGAATATGACGCAGAAGAGATGACCCAGGCCATCGTCGAAGAGAAAGCGGGCGAGGTCAAACGTGTCCTCGAACAGTTACTCGAGACAGCGCGACAAGGGAAAATCTTACGTGAAGGCTTGGCCACGGCAATCATCGGTCGACCGAACGTCGGAAAATCTTCTTTGATGAACACGCTCGTTCAAGAGACAAAAGCGATTGTCACCGAAATTGCCGGTACGACACGTGACACGATTGAGGAATACGTCAACGTGAAAGGTGTTCCGCTCAAATTGATTGATACGGCAGGGATTCGCGAAACGGAAGATATCGTGGAACGAATCGGTGTGGAAAAGTCGAGAAAAGCGTTAGAGGCGGCAGATTTGGTCCTTCTCGTCTTGAACGGACATGAGGGATTGACTGTCGAGGATGAGGCGTTATTTGAGGCAGTAAAAGGTATGAATGCCATCATCATCATCAACAAGACGGACTTGCCACAAAACATGGATTCTTCTAAGCTAGAGAAACTAGCGGCAGGACGTCCGATTGTGGCGACATCGCTCTTGCTAGATGAAGGAATCGATGCCCTTGAAGCGGCCATCGCAAACCTCTTCTTCGCAAAAGGGGTCGAGTCACAGGATATGACGTATATCTCAAACGCTCGACACATTCAATTAATCAAACGAACGATTGGTCAAATTGATGAGGCGCTCGGTAGTGCCGTCATGAATATGCCGATCGACATGGTTCAAATCGATTTACGTCGTGCGTGGGATACGCTCGGTGAAATCAATGGAGATACCGTACAGGAGAGCTTGATTGATCAGCTCTTTTCACAGTTTTGTCTTGGGAAATAATAAGGAGGAACGAATATGGCTTATACGGCAGGCGAATTTGACGTCATCGTCATCGGGGCCGGACACGCAGGGATTGAAGCAGCACTTGCATCGGCTCGCATGGGCGCGAAAACAGCGATGCTCACCATGAACCCTGATATGGTCGGGTTCATGTATTGCAACCCATCAATCGGTGGGCCGGCGAAAGGAATCGTCGTACGTGAAATCGATGCGCTTGGTGGCGAGATGGGGCGCGCGATTGACGCGACTTACATCCAAATGAAGATGCTTAACACATCGAAAGGTCCGGCGGTACGTGCATTACGTGCACAGGCGGACAAATTCCAATACCAAAATCACATGAAGAAAGTGCTAGAAGACGAGCCGAATCTACTGCTTCGTCAGGCGCTAGTCGAACGCTTGTTGATTGAGGACGGAGAAGTACGTGGCGTGGTAACGAACACAGGTTCAGAATATCGCGCGAAAGCGGTCATCGTCACAACGGGAACGTTCATGCGAGGTCAAATCATCATCGGTGAATTGGCATACGAAAGTGGCCCGAACAACCAAATGCCTTCGGTCGAGTTATCGAAGCATCTAGAAGAGCTCGGTCTCGACTTAGTTCGATTCAAAACGGGAACACCGCCACGAATCGACGGCAAGACAATCGATTACTCGAAGACGGAGATTCAACCCGGAGATGAGAATCCATCATTCTTCTCGTACACGTCGACGGACTTGGATCCGATCGAACAGATCCCATGCTGGCTCACGTACACGAGCGAGCGCACGCACCAATTGATTGATGAGAACTTGCATCGCTCACCGATGTATTCGGGTGCGATTAAAGGAACGGGGCCCCGTTATTGCCCATCCATCGAAGATAAGGTCGTTCGCTTTAATGATAAACCGCGTCACCAAATCTTCTTAGAGCCAGAAGGTCGCGATACGGAAGAAATCTATGTCCAAGGCTTTTCGACGAGTATGCCAGAAGACGTGCAACATCAGATGCTTCGCACGATCCCGGGTCTTGAAAATTCAGAGATGATGCGTCCCGGTTATGCGATTGAATACGATGCGGTCGTACCGACACAGCTTTGGCCAACGCTCGAAACAAAAGCAGTCCCTGGCCTCTTCACAGCGGGACAAATCAACGGGACGAGCGGGTACGAAGAAGCGGCTGGACAGGGCATCATGGCGGGAATCAACGCCGCATGCAAAGTGCTCGGCAAGGATCCTGTCATCTTGGACCGTTCGCAAGCGTACATCGGCGTCTTGATCGATGACCTCGTGACGAAAGGGACGAACGAACCGTATCGTCTTCTCACATCACGTGCCGAATACCGTCTCTTGTTGCGTCATGACAATGCGGACTTGCGACTCAGCGACATCGGGTATGAGATCGGCTTACTTTCAGAAGATCGTCATGCTCACCTCAACAAGAAACGCGTAG
Organism: Exiguobacterium sp. s163; assembly: GCF_018617135.1. Taxonomy (GTDB): domain Bacteria; phylum Bacillota; class Bacilli; order Exiguobacteriales; family Exiguobacteriaceae; genus Exiguobacterium; species Exiguobacterium profundum. The sequence continues at coordinate 21,756 of NZ_JACSJN010000011.1, read as the reverse complement.
CGATTGAAAAAGAAGTAAAACGACTTGCATCCCTCGTCGTCAAACCGACACCTGAAGTCAATGCGATGCTCGAATCGGTCGGTGCACACCCGCTCAAGGAAGCGACACATGCCAACATCTTGTTGAAGCGTCCGGAAGTATCCTATGAAGCACTCATGACAGTCGTTCCATCAACGGAAGAATTGTCATATGAAGTAAAAGAGCAAGTCGAGATTCAAGTGAAATATGAAGGCTATATTTCCAAACAGCTTGAACAAGTCGAGAAGATGCGTCGCATGGAAGAGAAACGAATCCCAGAAAACTTGGATTATGATGCGATCGGTGGTCTCGCGACAGAAGCGAAACAAAAACTAAAACAAGTTCGTCCTCTTTCGATCGGACAAGCGTCCCGTATCTCAGGCGTAAACCCGGCAGACGTGTCAATCTTGCTCGTCTATATCGAACAGGGACAATACGCAACGGTGGAGTGAAACGATGAACGAATCTCAATTTATTGAAGCGTTACGAGCTGAAGGGTTTGAGCTGAGTGAGACACAACTCAGTCAGTTCAAGCGTTACTTCGAAATGCTCGTCGAATGGAACGAGAAAATGAACTTAACGGCCATCACGGACCGAGAAGAAGTATATTTGAAGCATTTCTATGATTCGCTCAGCGCAGCGTTTCATTTCGATTTCACGAAAGTCGAAACCGTATGTGATGTCGGGGCAGGAGCCGGATTCCCAAGTCTTCCGCTCAAAATTTTATTCCCACACTTACACGTCACGATCATCGATTCGTTAAACAAACGCATCACCTTTTTGAACGAGTTGGCCCTTGCCCTTGGACTCGAAGGTGTCGCGTTCCATCATGGTCGTGCCGAAGAGTTCGGAAAAAATAAAAAGTTCCGCGAACAGTTTGACGTCGTCACAGCACGTGCGGTTGCCCGCATGACCGTGTTGGCAGAATACTGTTTGCCACTCGCGAAAGTAGGCGGAAGCTTCGTTGCGCTTAAAGCGGCCAAGGTTTCTGACGAGATGGCAGACGCCAAAAACGCTTTAGCCGTTCTAGGTGGAAAAGAAAAAGCGACACACCAGTTCCTATTGCCAGGAGAGATGAGTGAGCGTAATATCGTAGTTGTAGATAAACTACGAAAAACGCCCGGGAAATATCCGCGTAAAGCGGGGACACCGGCGAAAGAGCCACTTATCTGATGATGTCGTTTCACGTGAAACAAAAGCAGATTCCAGTGGTGGAGTCTGCTTATTTTTTTACATAAAAGGGGTGCCCGACGTTGAAGAATAGATTTGCGAAATTGTTCGGTGTGAATCGAAAAGACGAAGTTGCCGTGACGCAGATTGCGGAAGTTCGAGCGGATGACACGGTACAAGAACTCTCGTTATCACGGTTGCGTCCAAACCGTTATCAACCGCGTAAAGTGTTCGAACCGGCAAAAATTGAAGAGTTGGCAACGACGATTTCGGAACATGGACTCCTTCAACCAATCGTGGTTCGAAAGGCAGATGGGGACTGCTATGAAATCATTGCCGGGGAGCGTCGTTTCCGTGCGGTGAAATCGCTTGGTTGGTCAGCGATTCCGGCAATCGTTCGCGATATGGATGATGATACGACGGCTGCACTCGCCTTGATTGAAAACTTGCAGCGTGAGCAGTTAAGCCCGATTGAAGAGGCGGAAGCATATGATCGTTTACTCGCCTTGAACGGTTTGACGCAAGATGCGCTCGCGAAGAGTCTAGGCAAGAGTCAATCCACGATCGCCAATAAGTTGCGCTTGTTAAAATTGCCGGAGGATGTGAAGCAGTCGCTTCGCGATCGTCGGATCAACGAGCGACATGCGCGTGCGTTGTTGCCGTTGAAGGAAGAAGGATTGCAACTTCAAGTGCTCGCAGAAGTGTTAGAACAGGATTTTAACGTCAAGGAGACAGAAGAACGCGTCGCCTTTTTAACAACACCGATCGAAGAAGAGAAGCGAAAGCCGAAAAAACAACGTCGTCGGACGAAAAGTTTTGCGCGTGACACGCGAATCGCCATCAACACGATTCGTGACTCAATCGATTTGATTGGGAAAACAGGGATTGACGTCCAAACTGAAGAAGTAGACGAAGAGGAATTTGTTGAAATTCGAATTCGCATCCCGAAAGCGCGGCCTCAAAAATGAGTCCGTGCTTTTTTATACAATGAAGGAGGTTTGTAGATGGAACGATTAGCATTAAAATTCATTCGCCCAAACCCGAATCAGCCCCGGAAACAATTTGAGGTGGAAAAATTAGAAGAGTTGCGTCAATCCATTGAGCGATATGGCGTCCTACAACCAATCGTCGTTCGAAAAGCGACAGGATACTATGAAATCATTGCCGGGGAACGACGGTTTCAGGCGGCGAAGCTCGCTGGGAAAGAAGACATTCCTGCCCTCGTCGTCACGGCGGACTCCGATCGCGTCATGGAGTTGGCGCTGATTGAAAACATTCAGCGGGCAGACTTGAATGCCATCGAAGAGGCTGTCGCCTATGAACAGTTGATGCAGACGCTAGGTCTGACGCAACAACAGTTGGCTGATCGCGTCGGGAAGAGCCGCAGTCATGTGACGAACAGTCTTCGCCTCCTTCGATTGCCGAGTGCCGTCCAGCATGCGGTCATGGTCGGAGATTTGACGATGGGACATGCACGTGCCATCACGGGTATGAAATCGGAACAAGCGATGGAACAGATTGCAAAACGGGTCATTGCCGAGCATTGGACGGTCCGTCGCCTCGAGCGTTACTTACAAAAAGAGCGCACAGAAAAAAAGACGCTGAAGCGATCGAACGCCGATATCGAAGCGGTCGAAGCGGTGCTTGCGGAGCGTCTTCAGATGGATGTGTCGATTCGTCCGCGCCGAAAAGGCGGCGTCCTCGAGTTGAAGTATTTTTCACAAGACGACTTGGAACAATTGTTGACGTTATTATCGCCTCAAGACTTTGATTCATCTCGTGACTGACGAAGACGCGTGATGGCCGCCTCTTCGTGATGCAGGCGCCCGATCCGTGTATCAAAATCGGCGAATCCGTCTGTGATGAAACGTGCGAGTTCATACACGAGATGGAGACGGGTATTCTGTAGAATCATCATCTCCATGAATCCACTTACGTTCACGACGGCTTTAATATTGTAAGCGCCGACTGCCGGAAGTTCTTTTTGGACACCGGCCCCTGGAGCGAGCGGACCTTCCGAAAAGAAGACATAACCGACACTTGATAAACGTCCGAGACAGGCGTCGATAGCGATAATGAGCGGTTGATGGAAGCGCGTTTGAATCTCATGCAACGTTTCCACCAAATTGAGTGCGTGTACAGGCTTCGTTAATGTGCCGTATACATGTAAATTTCGGATATGACGTTCTTCTAAAAACGTTCCGACGAGCGGACCGAGTGAATCACCGGTCGAACGGTCCGAACCGATGCAAACAAGGACGATGGGGCGATGGATTTCATTGACCAACTGTTCATGAAGCTGGTCCGCAAGCAATCTGGATCCACTCCGCTCAGTGTGTTCAATGAAAAAAGAGTATGGTTTATGAGGTTTTAAGCGAAACGGCATGAATCTCATCCTCTCTTCTAAGCTGCCTATTCCTAGTTGCAGTTGGGGGATTGATCTCGTATTAACCCATTCCCAAAAGTGGAAAACTTCTAACTTCCGAATGCAGTGTTTGAGAAAAGTCGTGAAATATGTTTTGATAATTTAGAATCTACGACTTTGAGGTGAAAAGATGGCTTCGCAAAATACAGAAAAAGATTTAAATACGGTTGCCGATGAGACAATCGACAGCGTGAACCGATTCGTCGAGTACTTTAAAGATACAGACATGTGGATTGGTTTAGGGATCAAGCTCGCCGGTGTGGCGCTCATCATCCTTGGTTTATATATCGCAACACGCATTTTGACAACGATGGTCGAGCGTGTGTTTACGCTCCGCAAAATAAAAGAACATGATATCGTCGCCCAGCGACAGAATGAAACGTTATTAAAATTAGCCCAAAACACAATCCGCTATGTGATCGGGTTGATTATGGTCTTGACGGTGCTCGGACAATTCGGTGTGAATATCGCCGGTTTGATTGCATCAGCCGGGGTCGCGGGTCTTGCAATCTCATTCGGGGCACAAAGTTTGGTGAAAGACGTCATTACAGGGGCGTTCATCATCTTTGAAAACCAATACAAGAACGGGGATTACGTCAATTTGAACCAACAAGTCGACGGGACGGTCATCGAGGTCGGAATCCGGACGACGAAGTTAAAAGGATTAAACGGACAAGTGACGATTATTCCGAACGGACAAATCTTACAAGTGACGAACTACTCGCTTGAAAACAGCGTCGCTGTTGTCGATATTGGGGTTGCGTACGAAGAAGATATGTCAAAAGTAGAGCAAGCGCTCAAGGAAATTGCGAAAACGGTCGAAGCACGCTATCACGACTTGTTCATCAAGCCAATCGACTTGGCTGGAGTGCAGTCGCTCGGACCATCGGAAGTGGTGTACCGATTAATGGCGGAAGTCCCGCCGACCCAGCACTTCGCAGCTGGTCGAATTTTGCATAAAGAGTTAAAGGCTGGACTTGACGAGCGCGGGATTGAAATTCCATACCCACGTACGGTCATGATGCCACCGAACTCGGCTCCTAAAGGAGGAGAAGCAGAAAATGCAAAGTAAAACCTATGCATTGAACGATATTGTGGAAATGAAAAAACCACATGCCTGTAAGACGAACCGCTGGCAAATCACGCGTGTCGGGATGGACATTCGGATCAAGTGCCAAGGCTGCGGAGCTAGTGTGCTCATGCAACGCCGTGATTTTGATAAGCGATTCAAGAAAGTGCTTGAACAAGGGAACGCCGCCGAATAAGCGGCGTTTTTCTTTAGGTTATGAACGTGAGTTGCGGTTTAATCGTGGACTATCTATAATTGTGAAGGATGTGACGGTGTGGTGTACTGAATGTACCCACTCCACAGACGGCTTAACATTTCCCGGGAAACACCGGATGAGGAGGAACTACTAGTGGGATTAACAGCAGGAATTGTCGGATTGCCAAACGTCGGGAAATCGACATTGTTTAATGCGATTACACAAGCAGGAGTCGAGGCGGCCAACTATCCGTTCGCGACGATCGACCCGAACGTCGGCGTCGTAGAAGTACCGGATGCGCGTCTTGATCGATTGACAGAACTCGTCAAACCGAAAAAGACCGTACCAACAGCATTTGAGTTTACAGATATCGCCGGAATCGTGAAAGGTGCATCAAAAGGGGAAGGTCTCGGAAACAAGTTCTTGGCGAACATTCGCGAAGTCGATGCGATTTGCCAAGTCGTCCGTTGTTTTGAAGACGAGAACATCACGCACGTCGCAGGTCGTGTCTCACCAATCGATGACATCACGACTATCAATCTTGAATTGATCTTAGCTGACCTTGAGCAAGTCGATAAACGAATCGCACGTGTTCAAAAAATGGTGAAGGCAAAAGATAAAGGTGCGGTACAAGAACTCGAAGCACTCGAAATCGTGCGAGATGTGCTCGAGTCAGAGCGCCCGGCACGTGTCGCTGAATTATCAGAAGATCAACTCGCGATTGTCAAACACTTCCAATTGCTTACGATGAAGCCGATGCTTTACGTGGCGAACGTGAGTGAGGATGAAGTGGCAGATGCCGATTCGAACGAGTTTGTACAAGCAGTCCGTGATCACGCAGCAACAGAAGGGTCGAAAGTCATCGTCATCTGTGCACGAATCGAAGAAGAAATTTCAGAACTCGAACCGGAAGAACGCCTTGAGTTCTTACAAGATCTCGGAATCGAAGAGTCAGGACTTGATCAGTTGATCCGTGCGGCTTACTCGACACTTGGTCTTGCGACATACTTCACGGCAGGTGAGAAGGAAGTTCGTGCATGGACGTTCAAACAAGGGATGAAAGCCCCACAATGTGCTGGTGTCATCCACTCTGACTTCGAACGTGGATTTATCCGTGCCGAAGTCGTGTCGTATGACGACCTTTCAGCAGCAGGAAACATGACAACGGTGAAAGAACAAGGAAAACTTCGTTCAGAAGGAAAAGAATACGTCTTCCAAGATGGCGACGTTGTCACGTTCCGCTTCAACGTATAAGTTGATTTACGGAAACGTATTGTAAAAGTCAAGGAAGTTTGATAGTATATTATGACGTGAGTAAAACAATTGTTTGCTCCTTGCTCCTACAACCGGTAGGGGCCGTTAGTCCAAGAGGAGGTGAAAGATAATGCGTAAATACGAACTTCTTTACATTATCCGTCCATCAGTTGATGAGGAAGCGAAGAAAGCTTTAATCGAGCGCTTCAACAACGTCATCACTGAAAACGGTGGTACTGTTGAAAAAACAACAGACATGGGTAAACGTCGTTTCGCTTATGAAATCAACAAGATGCGCGAAGGACACTACGTTCTTCTTAACATCGTTGCTGAACCTAAAGCGATCTTAGAAACAGAGCGTCTCATGAAGATCTCTGACGACGTTGTCCGTCAAATGACAACAAAAGACGAGCGTTAATCCTTAACGTTTCGTATCGTGAAAGGGGAGCTTGGAGATGATTAACCGAGTTGTGTTAGTTGGTCGATTGACTCGCGATCCCGAAATGCGTTATACGCAGAGCGGAATCGCCGTAACACGCCTTACTCTCGCTTGCGATCGTCCATTCGCTGGACAAGATGGGAAGCGCGAGACGGACTTTATTGATTGTGTCGTTTGGCGCAAACAAGCAGAGAACGTAGCACAATACTTGAAAAAGGGCAGCATGGCCGGCGTTGACGGTCGCCTTCAAATCAGTAGTTACGAAGGACAAGATGGCCAACGTCGTTACCGGGCAGAAGTAGTCGCAGACAGCGTACGCTTCCTTGAACCACGCGGAGCCTCAGGGCAACGTGAGCAAGCACCATCTGGAGATGTCTTCGGTGGTGGTGAATCAAGTGGATCAGGATGGGGCGCAGGAGCCGCTTCGACTTCATCTCAGTCCTCGAATTCGAATAAAGGTTTTGACGCAGATCCGTTCTCGGGTGGCGGCAAAATCGACTTGTCAGATGATGATTTGCCATTCTAATCATCATGGACAATAAAAACTAACCTATAAAGGAGGTCTTCACATGGCACGTCGTCCAGGAGGTCGTCGTCGTCGTAAAGTATGTTTCTTTACGTCGAACAACATCACTCATATCGATTATAAAGACGTAGAATTGCTCAAACGCTTCGTTTCGGAGCGTGGTAAAATTCTTCCACGTCGTGTGACTGGTACTTCAGCGAAATACCAACGTCCACTTACTGTCGCTATCAAGCGCTCACGTCAAATGGCTTTGCTTCCATACGTTGCAGAGTAATTGTTTGACGAACGGCTTATCCTCTTGGATAAGTCGTTTTTTTGTATTTCATCTCGTCTGTAAGTGTGTAAGTGAAACCGACGAATGTGGTATGATAGAGCAGAAACCTTTACGATTCCATGGGTGAACATTACTCATTTTAGGAGGCATACATGCACAGTGGTGAAGCATTAACATCCGTGAAGAACCAATACGCGCGGCACATGATTCCATACGTGATTGGATTCCTTGTCTCGTTAGGATTGGCGTTCTACAACATTGTGGCGGCAATCACCCTGTTTATGGGCACGCTGATTTTTTTCATCTATCAGCAAGTGACGATGCGACGGGAGCGTAAAAATTGGGAACAGTATGTCCTCTCTCTCTCTCATCAAATCGAAGAGGTCGGAAAAGAAGCATTGACGACGATGCCGATTGGGATTTTAGTCTTTGACCAGGACCGACGGATCAGTTGGTATAACGAACAATCACGATTGATTTTCGAACTCGATATGGCGATTGGAATACCGCTTGATGCGCTCCATTCCGCCTTCGATGAATTGATTGAAGAAGAAGAGGATGAAGCCACGATTGAAGTAGGTGACCGTGTCTATCGTGTCTATTACAATCAAATCCATCAAACCCTCTATTTATTTGATATGACCGAAGAAGCGGAGATGGAACAAAAGTATGTTCAAACACAGACGGTTATCGGCATTTTGTATTTAGATAACTATGACGAGATGTCGACTGCGGTGGATGAACAGGTCCGTAGTGAAGTCAATCGTCGGGTGACGGTGCTCCTCAACCAATGGGCGCAGCGGCATCATATCTACATGCGTCGTACAGCTGCGGACCGCTTTTTCCTCGTCATGAATGAACGGACGCTATCTGAACTTGAAAACAACCGCTTTTCAATCTTAGATGAAGTGCGTGATGCGACGAAGGATCAACGAATCCCGTTGACGTTATCAATCGGGATTGGATGCGGTGAGACGACATTGACGGAGCTCGGTAATCTCTCTCAGTCGAGTCTAGATTTAGGACTTGGCCGTGGTGGTGACCAGACAGTCGTTAAGCGTCATAATGGGAAAGTTCGTTTCTTCGGTGGGAAGACAAATCCGACCGAGAAGCGAACGCGTGTCCGGGCACGTGTCATCTCGAACTCGATGCGTGACCTCATTCGGGAATCGAGCCGTGTCCTTGTGATGGGACATAAGAATCCAGATATGGACTCGCTCGGCGCTTCCATCGGTGTCATGAAATTGGCCGAGTTTGTCGGACGCGAGGCGTTTGTCGTCATTCCATCCGGTGAGACGAGTGTCGGCATTCAGCGGCTCGTCCATGAAGTAGAGAACGATGACTCGTTATACAGCCAATTCCTGACCGAGTATGAGGCACAGCCACTCATCGATGAACAGACATTACTCGTCGTCGTCGATACACACCGTCCGTCCCTCGTCATTTCAAAAGACATTTTGGATCGGTCGGAGCAGGTCGTCGTCATCGACCACCATCGTCGCGGGGAAGAGTTTATCGAAGATCCGGTTCTCGTGTATATGGAGCCTTACGCATCATCAACGAGTGAGCTCGTCACAGAATTGATTGAGTATCAAGCGGGAAGCCGAAAGCTCTCGATTTTAGAGGCGACGTCACTTCTCGCGGGGATCATGGTCGATACGAAAGGATTTACGCTCCGTACGGGATCCCGTACGTTTGATGCGGCATCCTTCTTGCGAGTTCAAGGTGCTGACACGGTTCTCGTACAGCACTTCATGAGACAAGACCTCGATGCTTATATCGAGCAGTCTCAGATTTTGAGAAACACCGAAATGTATGCAGATGGCATGGCGATTGCGGTCGCTCCTGACGACGAGGCACACCATCAAGTGTTGATCGCTCAGTCTGCAGACCAGTTGCTGAATATGGAAGGCGTCAAAGCCTCGTTCGTCATCGCCGTCTTACCGGACGGACGTACGGGAATCAGCGCGCGGTCGCTCGGCGACGTCAACGTCCAAGTCATCATGGAAATGCTTGATGGCGGTGGCCATTTGACGAATGCAGCGACGCAACTTGAAGTGAGTCGCGAACAAGCGAACGTCATGTTGAAAGAGGCAATCGATCATTATTTAACAGATGAAACTGAAGGAGAGGAATTAGAATGAAAGTCATTTTGAAAGTAGATGTAAAAGGACAAGGGAAAGCTGGAGAAGTGAAAAACGTGGCAGACGCTTACGCTAAAAACGTCTTGTTCAAGAAGAACTTGGCAGTGGAAGCGACACCAGGAAACCTGAAAGCATTTGCGGCGAAAGAACGTCGTGCCGAAGAAGCAGCAGAAGAAGAGTTGAACGAAGCGAAACAACTAAAAGAAAAGCTTGAAAAAGAGACGATTGCCGTCACGACGAAAGCCGGTGAAGGCGGTCGCGTGTTCGGTTCGGTCACGAGCAAGCAAATCGCGGATGCCCTTAAATCGATGGGCTACAAAATCGATAAGCGTAAAATTGAACTCGAGCATCCGATCAAGGCGCTCGGTTTCACGAAAGTGCCAGTGAAGTTGCACCATGACGTCGTCGCGACGTTGAATGTACATGTACAAGAAGCTTGAAGGTGAGGTAGAGACGGATGAGTGATGCGATTCAAGTCAATACACCACCGCATAGCGTGGAAGCGGAGCAAGCCGTCTTAGGGGCAATCATCCTTGATTCGGATCGGTTGATTACGGCCTCAGAGCGTGTCGACCCGGACGACTTTTATCGTGTCAGCCACCAACGCATCTTTGAAGCGATGCTAAAGATCAATGACCGAGGCGAGCTCGTCGACTTGGTCACGCTCAGTTCCGAGTTACAGGCGCAAGGGATTTTGGACGAAATCGGGGGCCTCAACTATTTGGCGGAGGTCGCGGAATCCGTTCCCGCCATCGGGAACATCGGCTATTACTTGAACGTCGTCGACCAAAAGGCGGCACTCCGTCGCCTGATTCGAACTGCGACCAACATTGTCTCGGATGGTTATGAGCGTCAAGACGAGGTGGATTCTGTTTTATCTGATGCTGAGCGAAATATTCTAAAAGTATCGCAACGAAAAGGACAATCGAGCTTCCACCCGATTGGTTCTGTCTTATCCGATGCGTACTCGACGATTGAAAAGCTGCATCAGTCGAGCGGTGAAATCACCGGGATTGCGACCGGGTTCACGGATTTGGATAAGATGACGGCCGGTTTCCAACGAAACGATTTGATTATCGTGGCCGCCCGTCCATCTGTCGGGAAGACCGCGTTCGCCTTGAACATCTCGCAAAACGTCGCGGTCCGTACGGGTGAGAACGTCGCCATCTTCAGTTTGGAGATGGGTGCCGAGCAACTCGTCATGCGTATGTTGTGTGCGGAAGGGAACATCGATGCCCAGCGCCTCCGGACCGGTCGTCTTGAAGCGGAAGACTGGGGTCGTCTCTCCCTTGCGATGTCGTCGCTCTCCCAAGCGGGCATCTATATCGACGATACGCCGGGTCTTCGGGTCAACGAAATCCGAGCCAAATGTCGCCGATTGAAGCAGGAACACGGTCTCGGGATGATCATGATTGACTACTTACAGCTCATCGTCGGGAACGGGAAACCGGGCGAGAACCGCCAACAGGAAGTATCGGAAATCTCACGTACGCTCAAAGCGATTGCACGGGAACTCCAAGTACCGGTCATCGCCTTGTCTCAGCTCTCACGTGGCGTAGAGAGTCGTCAAGACAAGCGGCCGATGATGTCGGATATCCGTGAATCCGGAGCAATCGAGCAGGATGCCGATATCGTCGCCTTCCTCTATCGTGATGACTATTACGATAAAGAGAGTGAAGACGCCAATACGATTGAAATCATCATTGCGAAACAACGTAACGGTCCGACCGGTACGGTCAAGCTCTCCTTCAGGAAAGAGTACAACAAGTTCGTCAATATGGAGACGCAAGCCTTCGCACCACCGATGTAACGTCGGTGGTGTCTTTTTTTATATAGGGTTTGATTAAAATAACGAACGAATAGTTACATCTTATATAAAACGTTCGGTATTCAATTGACTTTCTTGCTTTTCAAGTGTACACTTACGGATGGTTTGAACAGAACGTTGATTAATAAGGAGGATTCATTATGTCATCAGTAGTCGTAGTGGGAACGCAGTGGGGCGATGAAGGGAAAGGGAAGATCACCGATTTCTTATCGAAACAAGCCGAAGTCGTCGCGCGTTATCAAGGGGGAGACAACGCTGGTCACACGATCGTCTTCAATGATACGAAATATAAACTTCACCTCATTCCGTCTGGGATTTTCTATTCGGATAAGACGTGTGTCATCGGGAACGGGATGGTCGTCAACCCGAAATCACTCGTGACAGAACTCGCTTACTTACATGAACGTGGTGTGAGCACGGATAACCTCCGGATCTCGAACCGGGCGCATATCATCTTGCCGTACCACCAGCTCCAAGATCGTCTCGAAGAAGAGGCGAAAGGTGACGCGAAAGTCGGGACGACACTAAAAGGAATCGGCCCAGCATACATGGATAAGGCGGCACGTATCGGGATTCGCATCGCCGACCTTCTCGACAAAGAAGTGTTCGCGGAGAAGCTAAAGACCGTGCTTGAACTAAAAAACCGCATGTTCGTGAAAATGTATGAAGTCGATCCAATCGAGTTCGACGACATCTTTGAAGAATACTACGCGTATGGTCAACAGTTTGCGAAATACGTGTGCGATACATCGGTCGTATTGAACGATGCGCTCGACGAAGAGAAAAAAGTTCTCTTTGAAGGCGCACAAGGGGTCCTTCTCGATATCGACCATGGAACGTATCCGTTCGTCACATCGTCGAACGCAGCGTCAGGTGGTGTATCGAGCGGTGCTGGAATCGGACCATCGAAGATTCATCACGTGGTCGGTGTCTGTAAAGCATACACGTCACGCGTCGGTGACGGTCCGTTCCCGACACAACTCGATGACGAAATCGGTCACACGATCCGTGAAGTCGGGAAAGAATATGGAACGACAACAGGTCGTCCACGCCGTGTCGGCTGGTTCGACTCGGTCGTCGTGCGTCACTCACGCCGCGTCAGTGGGATCACAGATCTTTGCCTCAACTCAATCGATGTGCTGACAGGTCTTGAGACGCTCAAGATTTGTACATCGTATGAGTATGAAGGAAAGCATCTTGACGAGTATCCACCGAACTTCCGCGTCCTTGAGAAGTGTGTACCGGTATACGAAGAGCTGCCTGGCTGGACAGAGGATATCACAGGGGTTCGTCGCTTTGAAGACCTTCCGGAGAACGCACAGCGTTACGTGCGTCGCATCGAGGAATTGACAGGAATCGAATTGTTGACGTTCTCGGTCGGACCGGCTCGTGAACAGACAGTCATCTTGCGTGATATTTACGAAGCATAAGAAAGGGAGCCACCGGGCTCTCTTTTTCTATTTCCACGGAAATGGACCACGCTTTCTAAGCTGTTTAAAAAGAGTTACAATGTAGGCATGTACGTTTAATGATAAGAGGAGGACTCACTGAATGGATCGTACGATTTTAGTGGTAGATGACGAACAACCAATCGCGGATATATTGAAGTTTAAACTTGAAAAAGAAGGTTACCAGGTGCACGTTGCCTATGACGGTGAAGAAGCACTCGTCAAAGTAGAAGAGATTCAACCGGATCTCATCTTGCTCGACATCATGCTTCCGCTCAAGGACGGCATGGAAGTATGCCGTGAGGTGCGGAAGAAATACGATATGCCGATCATCATGTTGACGGCAAAAGATTCCGAGATCGACAAAGTACTCGGACTAGAGCTCGGCGCAGACGATTACGTCACAAAGCCGTTCAGCTCACGTGAATTGTTAGCCCGTGTCAAAGCGAACATGCGACGTCATGCGACAGCACCGGCGCCAGAAGCAAAAGGAGCCAACGCGAACGATATCGTGATCGGCGACTTGACGATTCATCCGGATTCGTACATGGTGACGAAACGGGATGAGAAGATCGAATTGACACATCGCGAGTTCGAATTGATTCATTACCTCGCCCAAAACATCGGGCAAGTGATGACGCGGGAGCACTTGCTCCAAACGGTATGGGGCTATGATTACTTCGGTGATGTGCGTACCGTGGACGTCACGGTGCGTCGTCTTCGTGAAAAAGTAGAGGACAACCCGTCGACTCCGACGTATATTATTACGCGTCGCGGCGTCGGGTATTATTTGAAGGCAGGAGAAGAAGATTAAACGATGAAACGGACGAACTTCTTTAAATCAATCCAGTGGAAGCTCGTCGTCATCTATGCGCTGCTCATTCTCGTTGCGATGCAAGTCATCGGCGTGTACTTTGTGCGTTCTTTGGAACGGCAATACATCAACAACTTCTCGCAGTCACTTGTCGACCGAGCGAACCTACTGAGCTACAACATCAGTGAGGGGACTGCCGCGAACGAGAGTGACTCGACCACGGACCAGCAGTTGAACCAGTTACTGGATCAGCTGCTGTCTGAATTTACAGAGAGCACGACGCTAGCTGACGACATTCGAGAAGTCCAAATCATCGACACGAACAGTGTCGTCCGGGCAACCTCGAACCAAAATAATCAAAGTCTCGTCGGACAACGGACCGCGAGCACGTTCATTCAAAAGTCATTCGCGACAGGCGGGGCGCAAGAGACGCTCGTCTATGAAGATTCAAATGACCGAATGCGCGTCGTTGCCGTTCCGATCAAGTCGGAAGTGGACGGTACGACGACCGGGATGATCTATATCGAGGCATCGATGAAGTCCATCTACAACCAGATGGAACAAGTGACACGCATCCTCGCAACGGGGACGTTGATCGCACTCATCATCACCTCGTTCCTCGGAATCCTTTTATCTCGAACCATCACGCGACCGATTGCCGATATGCGGAGGCAGGCCGTCGAGATGCGGAAAGGGAACTTCTCGCGGAAAGTTAAAGTGTATTCGGATGACGAGGTCGGTCAACTTGCGTATGCGTTCAACGAATTGACGGATGAGTTGATGGAGGCGAACGCGACAACGGAAGCCGAACGACGCCGCTTGACGAGTGTCCTCGAGAACATGTCGGACGGTGTGGTCGCGACTGACCGATCGCTACGGGTCATCTTGATGAACGACCAGGCACGCGACATGATCGGAGTCGCTGAAGAAGAGGCGATGGGGACGAACTTACAAAGTCTCCTCGCATTCGAAGAGGAAATCGTCATTCCAGAAGACGGCACGATGCCGACAAAACTGATTGACCTCAGTACGGACGAAGAATTGTTCCTCGTTCGTGCCTATTTCTCACCGATTCAAAAACATAGCGGACCAATCACAGGTCTCATCGTCGTCCTGCATGACGTCACGGAACAAGAACAGGTCGAACAGGACCGCCGTGAATTCGTTGCGAACGTCAGTCATGAATTGCGGACGCCGCTCACGACGATGCGTAGTTACTTGGAGGTTCTTGCAGAAGGTGCTTATCAGGATGAGGAATTGGCGCCACGTTTCTTAGAAACGGCACAAAACGAGACGGAGCGGATGATTCGCCTCGTCAATGACTTGTTGCAGCTCTCGAAGATGGACAGTAAAGAATATAAGATGCAAAAAGTGAAGTTCGACTTCGTGCAGTTCTTTAACGACATCATCGACCGTCATGAGATGACGAAAGGGGATGCGATTCAATTCCGTCGCAAACTGATGAAGCGTCGCGTCTACGTGCATGCCGATCAAGATAAGATGACTCAAGTCATCGACAACATCATCACGAACGCCATCAAGTTCTCACCAGAAGGCGGGACGATTACGTTCCGGACGATGCTTCGGGCGAAACGCCTCGTCATCGGCATCAAGGATGAAGGGGTCGGGATTCCGAAGTCGAACTTAAAGAAAATTTTCGAACGTTTCTATCGTGTCGATAAGGCGCGGGCGCGTAACATCGGTGGTACAGGACTCGGTCTATCGATTGCCAAAGAAGTTGTATCTGCTCACGGTGGCGACATCTGGGCAGAGAGTGAATTTGGAAGAGGTACAACGATTTACTTCACGATCCCGTTCGATACGATTGTGGAGGTGAATGATTGATGAAACGGTTTACGATTGCAAAGCCGGAACTGTGGAAGTCGTTCATTTTGCTCACGTTAATCGTCACTTCGATTGTTCAAACCATCATCTTGTGGGACTACCATCCCACGTATCAGGCCGTCCAATCTGAAACGCAACTCACGACGGTGGACGAGTCATTGCAGCGTCGAGCGGACCAGGTCATCATTCCCGTTCAAGCGGTCGTGCATGACAACAATGCTGTGTTCGCTTCAAAGAATACACCGAAGCAACTGATGCGTGTCATTCGAGATTCGTTTGAAGCGAGTGAGTTCAAGCCGCTCGCTGTGAAAAACGTCCCGAGTTTCTATACGGATATCAACGAGGGACTGGAGTTGATCTTACCGGAGGCCTATTATGCGGACACGCTCAGCTATATGCTTCCGGGAACGTATAGTCTGTCCGGGAAGATTCCACAGCGAATCCTCATCTATATGGATGACAGTGCGTTCAACATCCGCGCCATCATGAGCGACCAGTCCATTTGGGAAGGGAAGTTGACGAAAGTCGGAAACGGCGATGTGAACAGTCTTTTCTTAAAAAACTCGAGTCGAACGATGAAGCGCGTGACGTATACGGATGAACGCGTGAATTATATCCCGGTCGTCGGACCTGAGATGAATGAGTTGTTCGCGTATGACGTGTCGTCGATTCAAATCGACACTCGTCTCGACTGGATGCGAGATACATTCTTCCCAGGTGATCCGAACGTTCAAGAAGTCGACCCGGCAAGCTCGGTCGGGGCGTTGACGAACGGTGTCAGTGTGGCGGAATATGATGCGAAACTGAACGCCAGTCGCTATCGAAACCTGTCTCGGAATAGCACCGAGCGTGATACAGCAATCGGATTGGATTCCATTGTGGAATTCGTGAACTTCCACGGGGGATGGGTCGATGAAGCGTCTGAGAATCAAGGGCTGTCCCTTCGATTCGATGCCATCACACCGGCCAATAAAGGATTTGAAACGACCGTGTTCCGTTTTCACGTGAAAGGGTATCCGGTCTTCAGTCAGCGTGAGGCGTTTATCAACAACGATGCCATCGACTTATCCACATTGCGTGTGGAAAACGACGGAGCACAGGTCCGATCGATCACCCGTAACCACTTGGAAATCGATCGCCTGATCACAGTCGGCACGACACAGTTGGCTGATGCGGAAGAAGTACTCGGTACGCTCATCAACTCTGGACGATTTGAGAACGTGACCGAGATTCGAATCGGTTATGAGATTGAATATAATGAGGACACGAGCCGCTATGTGACGTTTTCACCGAACTGGTTCGTGCGTGAGGCGGGCCGTTGGGTCCCATATAATCAAGGAGACGATTGGACAGAAAGGATGATGTATCGTGGATTGGAGTAAAGCGAAAACGATTTTAATCTTCGCCTTCCTCGCCTTGAACATCTATCTGTTGTTTCAATTGCTGACGGAAACATGGGCGACCGAAGTCGTGACGAATGACAACACCTCGATCACGCAGATTTTAGACCAGCGGAACGTCGATCCGGCAAAATTGCCACGGATGGGTCGAGATATCGGCTATTTGACGGGTTCGTCTGAAGAGATGTCAGCTGCGATGATCACGAAAAATCGGGAGGCGCAGCTCGCGACGACGCTCGACAACATGCAACTCGAAGTCGAGTTGAAACAACCCGTGCCGCTCGATGCGAAGGATTTGCGGACGACCGCTTCGACGTTTGTAGCGGAATATGTTCCGTTTGGAAACGAGTACGCCTACTGGCGCTACGATGAAAAAACAAGACAGGTTGCTTTCGTACAAACATTCGAGGACAACAAGATTTTTTCAGCACCTGAAGTCGAGGGTGGCACGGAAATGTACATCGGTCCGTCCCTCATCCTCATTCAGTTGAACGAGTCGTTCGAAGTGACGGATTATAAACAGCGTCATTTAAAAGACCTCTCGTCAAAAACGCAAGACGACCTCGTGTTGACGGCCAGTGAAGCCATCTCACAACTCGCGTCTCGGAAGTACTTCCAACCGAACCAGGAGATGCGGGCCATCAATACCGGATTTTACAGTTTACCGCTCGACAGCTCTGGCAGTTTGATTATCATGCCACCGCTTTGGTCGATCGGGATTGATGATCAAGTCTACTTCGTCAATGCAATCGATGGAACAGTCGAGCACGTGGAGTTTGAAACGAAAGAATGAAAGGAGTGATTGCGTGACTTTACAGTATAGTGTGTTAGCGAGCGGGTCGACCGGAAACGCCCTCTATATCGAGACGGAACGGACGAAGCTGCTCGTCGATGCCGGATTGACTGGAAAAGCGATGCAACAGCGCATCGAAGCCATCGGTCGGTCATTTGACGGAATCGACGCACTGCTCGTCACCCATGAGCACTCCGACCATATTAAAGGTGTCGGGATATTAGCACGTAAGTATAATTTACCGATTTATGCGAATGCGAAGACATGGGCGGCGATGGAATCACTGATTGGAAAGATTGATCCTGCCTTGAAGTTTCAAATCGAAGTCGGAGATGTGAAACAGTTCGGGGATATTGAAATCGAGACGTTCAACGTGAGCCATGATGCGGCAGACCCGATGTTTTATCAGTTTGCCCATGACGGGAAACGATTGGCCCATATCACCGACACGGGTTATGTCTCGGACCGGATGAAAGGAATCATCCGTGGAGCGGACGACTTCATCTTTGAGTCGAACCATGACGTCTCGATGTTGCAGATGGGGCGTTATCCATGGAGTGTCAAACGACGAATCCTCGGCGACTATGGCCACGTCTCGAACGAGGATGCAGCCATCGCGATGAGTGAGGTCATCGGTGACCGCACGAAACGGATCTATTTGGCCCATTTAAGTAAAGACAACAACATGAAAGAGCTCGCACAGATGAGCGTCTCACAAACACTCGGCATGCGAGACGTCGACTTAGGTCGAATCAAATTGTGCGACACGGACCCGACAATCCCCACTTCACTCGTTTCTTTATAAGGAAACTTGGGAAAAGACAGGTATCACACTGTCTTGAAGGGGGGACGCGTCGTGAACGAAGAGAGACACCATGAGTATGAACCTCAAGACGTCGAACCTGAAGTACACGAAGCAACAGAAGAGAAATCGACGTATCCGTCTCGGAGCGAATGGCGACCGAAGCAAGAGGAGCACGTACGCCATAAGCCGAGACCAAATATAAAACCGTTGTTACTCGGAGGGGTTGGCGGATTCTTAGGAGCGGCTTTGTTTTTTGTCATCGTGATGCTCTGGGATTCGCCGACCTCTCGTTTTGTGACGAATGAACTGACGCGGACCGAACAGGCCGTCACCGTCACCGAATCGGACGTCACAACCGCTGTCCTTGGGGCGAAGCCGTCCGTTGTCAGCATCACCAATATCCAGCGTGCGTTCACCTCGGACTCGCAATGGGAGGCGGGTGCCGGATCCGGTGTCATCTATAAAGTAGAAGGAAACACGGCCTATATCGTCACGAACTTCCATGTCATCGAAGAAGCGGACGAGGTCAACATCGCCTTTTCCGATGGTCAAATCGCATCGGCAACCATTTTAGGCGAAGACCCGCTCAACGACTTGGCTGTCGCCGAGGTCGAGTTGCCGAAAAACATCGATGTGGAACCGATTGTCCTCGGGGACTCCACCGTTCTCCAAGCTGGCGAGACCGTCATGGCAATCGGAAATCCGCTTGGTGTCTTCTCAAACTCGGTTACGCGTGGTATCGTCAGTGGTGTCGAGCGGACTGTGCCGGTCGATACGAACAGCGACGGCTTGATGGATTATAACGCGGAAGTCATTCAGACGGATGCGGCCATCAACCCGGGGAATTCGGGTGGTGCGCTCATCAACATTCGTGGAGAGCTCGTCGGAATCAATTCGATGAAAATCGCCGAGGCGAGCGTAGAAGGGGTTGGATTCTCCATTCCCGTCAACGTGGCGCTACCGGTCATTGACATGTTAGAACGCGACGGCAAGGTGACGCGGGCACAGCTCGGTGTCACGATTCAGGAAGTCATCGCTGTACCCGGAAACGTCCGAGAAGAGTATGGAATCTCCTTCGACCAGGAAGACGGTGTCTTCGTCGAAGAAGTGACACCGGGTAGTCCGGCTGAGGAAGCGGGACTACGGGTTGGCGATGTCATCACGAAAATCGGAGACCGGGAGATCAAACGGTACGTCGATTTACGCGATGCGTTATATCGGGACGCGACGGTCGGTGATACAATATCCATTGAGTATGTACGTCGCGGAGAAGCGAGAGAAACCGAGGCGACATTAACTGAAGCAACATAAAGAAGCGGCGACGCTTCTTTTTTAAGGAGGAAAAACTGTGGAAAAAAAAGTATGCAAGGAACATGTTGAAATCGCTTTAGACATCATTGTGGATGAAACAGGTGAATACCCACTGTTGGAGGAATTATCCACAAGTGAACACGTGACATGTGAGTTCTGTGAAGCTGACGCAACATATATTGTGTCAAGCAAAAACTAATTATCAACATGTGGATTTGTGGATAACTCTGTGGATAACCCTATGGATAACTCCAAAAAAACTGTGGAAAAAGGAAGAATTGGATGAATATTTCAATTATCACGGTCGGCAAACTGAAAGAAAAATATTTAAAACAAGGAATTGCCGAGTATACAAAGCGGCTCTCTGCCTACGCAAAAGTGCAGGAAATCGAGGTCTCAGACGAAAAAGCACCCGAGCATTTGAGTGAGGCAGATATGTTACTAGTAAAACAAAAGGAAGGCGAACGGATTTTGGCGAAGATATCCCCAGATACGCACGTCATCGCCTTGGCGATTCAAGGAAAGCAGCGGACGAGCGAAGAGTTCGCCCGTGAACTCGATCAACTCGCGACGTATGGAAAGAGTAAAATCGCCTTCGTCATCGGAGGATCGCTCGGTCTGTCGGACGATGTGATGAAGCGAGCGGATGATACGATTTCGTTCTCGAAGATGACGTTCCCCCACCAACTCATGAAGCTCGTGTTGTGTGAGCAGATTTACCGGGCATATCGGATTAATCGGAATGAACCGTATCACAAGTAAGTGCGGTTTTAAATAAATCATCAATGACAGTGGTTTTACTGTAGTTGGTGGTTTATTTTTGTTTGTAAGAGATTGAAGATTTGCAGGTGATTTAGAGGAGGGCGTAACATATTCTAAATAGATATTTAAGTTGAGGATTCCGAAAAAAGAAAAAACTAAGGCCGATTTTCTTTTTATAGAAAATCGGCCTTTACAAATCATTTATGGGTTTTTCATGAACCTTATTAGATGTTTAATACGTCTTTAAATGTAAGGTAATTACATTATACATCGGTGATAATTCAGCTTTTACTGAGGGTCCAGCAAAAGGTGGAGAAATCTTTAACGGTGCAAATAAATTTGTTCTAGGTGTTTATAATTAATTTTTTTAACCATTAAATATATTGATAAAGCAATCCGTCTCGTGTATCAAACCAAAGTAATTTCGCATGTTTTTTCTTTGGAATATTTACTTGTAACGCCCATTCTGGAAACTGTTTATATATTTGAATTTGGTCTCCTGTTGCAAGTGCAATAAATGATACATAATGATCCTTTGTCATAGGATGCTCGGCTGAAATCGAATATTGCATATCAATCTCTTTTATTTTTAATTTTTGTTCATCATTTGCTTTTGTTGCGACTAAAGCATCTAATTTTCTTCCACAACAAGAAACGACGAAATTTCCTGTTGCTAATCCTATATTTGAACAGTTTGGACATACATAATAACTTGAGTTTTTCATATTTCCTCCTACTACATCTACTGTTTTGATTTCACCAGTTAGTAAATTTTCTATTGGAATATCAAGGAGGGTTGCTAGATGAGGAAGAAGTGTAATATCGGGACATCCAATGCCTCTTTCCCATTTTGAAATGGTACGGTCCGATAAATATAACGCCTCAGCTAATTGCTTTTGCGTCATGTCCTTTTCCTTCCGTAATGTATAAATTAATTGACCAATTTTTTCATTATCCATTTTTTCTCCTCCTACTTCCTTATCATAAGAGCAATCGTGATTTGTCACAACAAACGGAGAGTAGAGTTTGGTGTTAGGTACCAGATACTCAAACAATTCACGGAGAGCCGTATCATTAGTAAGTACGATTTAATAAAGTATCAATTGCAGTAGTTTTCTTGTAGTTGATGGTTTGTTTTTTTTTGGTATGACGGTTTGTCAAATTAAGCGCAACACTTCCTCGGTGAATGCCTCGTGTGCTGTTCGCCAGCCGAGGCACTTCCTCGGCCGCCCGTT